>CAYQOI010000152.1:0-7825 GCA_964419085.1 uncultured Cytophagia bacterium
TTCGCAGGCCTGGTTGCCGCAAGTGAACACTAAACGTTGGGGAGAATCAAAATGTTAAACAAAATTGCAGTCATCGGTGGCGGCAACATCGGGGGCGTCCTGGCGTTGGAAATCGCGCACCGACGTCTCGCCCGAAATGTTGCTGTTGTGGATATCAAAGAGCCTGACCTGGCCAAAGGAAAGGCCCTGGACATCTCGGAGGGCACGCCCATCGTGGCGTCCGACGTGAAACTCGAAGGGTCAAAGGAGTACGATGTTATCGAAGGCGCAGACCTGGTGATCAACACGGCCGGGATTCCCCGCACCACGCGGCCCGACGGAACGTTGCCGTCCCGCGAGGAGCTGCTGAGCACCAATCTTCGCATCACCGACGCGGTGAGCGCGGGCATTCAGAAGTACTGTCCCCAGGCCATGATCATCTCCATCGCCAATCCCCTCGATGCCATCGTGTACCGCCTGCACATGAATCTCAAACCGCCGCGGCAGCGCCTCATCGGCATGGCCGGCGTGTTGGATTCGGCGCGCTACCGCTATTTCGTGGCGCAGGCCGCTGGTGTGAGCGTGGAAAATGTCGAAGCGCTGGTGTTGGGCGGTCACGGCGACAACATGATTCCGGTCCGGTCCGCCTGCCGCATCGCGGGCATGCCGGTGGAAAAATTCGTCTCTGCGGAGAAACTCGATGAGATCGAGGCCCGAACCCGCAAGGCCGGCGGCGAAGTGGTGAAGCTGCTGGGCGTGGGTTCGGCCTTCGTTTCCCCCGCCTGGAGCGCACTGGAGATGGCCGAAGCCATCATTTTCGACAAAAAGAAGATCATGGCGGTCAGCGCGCTGCTGCAGGGCGAGTACGGCGTCAAGGACCTTTTTGTGGGTGTGCCGGTTATCCTCGGAGCCGACGGCATGGAGAAGATCATCGAAATGGACTTGACCGAAAGCGAGCGGGCCGCGTTTGAGAAATCAGTGGAATCGGTCCGCAAGACCGCAAATGAAGTCATCGAGATGACCAACAAGTAGTCAGACATAAAATCAGGAAAGGAGCCTGTCATGTCTAAATTGAAGCAAAAGCTAGCCGAAAAAATTCCCGGCTACCGGGAACGCATCACACGCCTGATGAAGGAGTACGGCGATGTGGTCGTGGACCAGGTAAAGATCCGTCATTTTTACGGTGGCATGCGCGGCCTCAAATGTCTGTCCACCGACATTTCGTATCTCGATCCCAACGAAGGCATCCGCTTCCGGGGCCACACGATCCCGGAGTGCCTGGAGCAGTTGCCCAAACCCAAGGGCGCGGAGATGCCGTACGTCGAAGGGCATGTCTATCTGTTGCTTACGGGCGAGATGCCCAAAGAAGAGGACGTCCAGGATGTGATCGAAGATTTCAAAGCGCGGCGCAAGGTTCCGGACTACGTCTTCAGGGTGCTCAACGACATGCCACGCGACACGCACCCCATGAGCATGTTCTCCGCCGCGGTGGTCTCCATGCAGCGCGAGTCCATCTTTGTCAAGCGCTACAACGAGGGCATGAGCAAGATGGAGTACTGGGAACCGATGTATGAAGACGCGATGAACCTGCTCGCGAAGTTGCCGGAGATCGCGGCGCACATCTACCGTTTGAAGTACAAGAACAACCAAATCATTCCGCCCGATCCCGATCTGGATTTTGGTGCCAATTTCGCCCACATGATGGGCATCGCTCATCCTTACGACGAGCTCGCGAGGCTCTATTTCATTCTGCACAGCGACCACGAGAGCGGCAACGTCAGCGCCCACATCGTGCACCTGGTGGGTTCCGCGCTCTCCGACGCGTACTATGCCTTCTCCGCCGGCATGAACGGCCTCGCCGGTCCGTTGCACGGTCTCGCCAACCAGGAGGTGCTGCGCTGGATTCAGGATGTGATGGAAAAAATGAACCACAAGATTCCGTCCAAAGAAGAGCTGAAGCAGTTCGTCTGGGATACGCTCAACGCGGGGCAGGTCATTCCGGGCTACGGCCACGCTGTGCTGCGCAAAACCGACCCGCGCTATATGGCACAGCGGGAGTTCGCGCTGAAACACCTGCCGGACGACGAGATGTTCAAATTGGTGAGCATGCTCTACGAAGTGGTGCCGCCCATCCTCAAAGAGCAGGGCAAGGCCAAGAACCCGTGGCCCAACGTGGATGCTCACTCCGGCGTCTTACAGTGGCACTACGGCGTAAAGGAGTATGATTTCTACACGGTCATGTTCGGCGTGGGGCGCGCCATCGGCGTGCTGAGCAACCTCATCTGGGACCGGGCAGTGGGTCAGGCTCTGGAGCGGCCGAAATCCCTGACCACCGACATGCTGGAAAAGATCGCGGGCATCAAGTAAGCTCGTCACTTCCTGGCGCAGCCGGCAGCCACCTTGCCCGGCTGCGGCCGCGCCGGGGAGGCCTGCGACAGCCATATCCATTCATTACATTCACGACATTTACAAACAATTCAGGAGGGCTTGTATGATCTGGCCGATGCAGAAACCGAGAAACGATATGGACACCATCTTGAGCTACCGGTCCGGTTCGCCGGAGCGCAAGACGCTCCTGGCTGAGATTGAGAAAATCAAAAGCCGGAGCGAGGAGATTCCGCTCATCATCGGGGGGAAAGAAGTCAAATCCGGGGAGACCATAGAAGTTAAGGCACCGCACGACCACAGCCTGGTGCTGGCCACCGCGCATTTGGCGGGGGAAGCCGAGCTGAAGCAAGCCATCGACAGTGCCCTGGCTGCGCATGAGGCCTGGGCCAACATGGATTGGTACCACCGCGCCGCAATTTTCAGAAAGGCCGCGGATCTGCTCGCCGGACCGGCCCGCATCCGCAACATCGCCGCGATCATGCTGAACATGTCCAAGACACCGTTTGAGGCCGAAATCGATCTGGCCGAAATGGTCGATTTCCTGCGCTTCAACGCCAACTACATGCGCTTCATCTACGAACAGCAGCCGGACCAGGCGCCGGGCGAGTTGAACCGGTTTGACTGGCGGCCGCTGGAAGGCTTCGTTCTGGCCATCCCGCCGTTCAACTTCTACTCCATCGGGGGCAATCTGCCCACTGCACCGGCCATGGTGGGGAATGTGGCGCTCTGGAAACCCTCCCGCTCTGTGGCCTTTGCCAACTACGAAATCATGAAACTCCTTCTGGAGGCAGGCCTACCCGAGGGCGTCATTAATTTTGTGCCGTTCTCCAGCAAGTATTCCGATCTGGTGCTCAAACATCGCGATTTTGCCGGGCTGCACTTCACCGGCAGCTACGACACACTCACCAAGCTCTGGAAAACCATCGGCGACAACCTGGGAAACTACAAGAACTTCCCACGCATCGTCGGGGAAACCGGGGGAAAGGACTTTATCGTGGCCCACAGCTCCGCGGATGTGCGCAACCTGGTGGTGAACATCATCCGCGGGGGCTTCGAGTATCAAGGCCAAAAGTGCTCTGCGGTGTCGCGTGTCTACATCCCGGAAAGCATGTGGGGTGAGGCAAAAGAGATGCTCACCGCTGAACTGAAAAAGGTGACCTACGGCAGCGTCGACGATTTGAGCCACTTCATGGGGGCCATCATCACCGAAGAGGCTTACAACAAGATCGTCTCCTACATCGATTATGCCAAAGCGAATCCAAAGGAGTATGAAATCGTCTACGGCGGCGGCTACGATGCCTCCACGGGCTGGTTTGTGGAACCGACGGTCATCAAGACCACTGCCCCGGACGGCAAACTCATCTGCGAGGAAATCTTCGGACCGGTGGTAACCGTGTATGTTTATCCGGACGACCAATTCGAGGAAACGTTGCGGCTGTGCGATTCCGCCACCGTTTACGGGCTCACCGGCTCCATCTTCGCGCGCGACCGGCAGGCCATTCTCACCGCGGAGCGCGTCCTGCGGTACGCGGCGGGCAACTTTTACATCAACGATAAACCCACGGGCGCGATCGTGGCCCGGCAGCCGTTCGGCGGCGCCAGAAGTTCCGGCACCAACGACAAGGCGGGATCATGGCTCAATCTCTTGCGCTGGCTCAATCCGAGGACCATCAAGGAAACGACGCTGCCCTTTACCGATTGGCGCCGGCCCTACCAATTCTAAACTGAATGATGAGGTCTCCCGTCGTAACGGTGGAGACCACACCGGAACGTGCCGATTCTCACCTCGACGCTCTCTGCCGAGGTGAGAATTCGGGCACTCCATTCCTGGTTCCCTTTTTCCGATGAGAAATCCCGGAAGGCACCGCTTGGCCCGGCGGCCCGCTTTGCAGTCTGTAAACAACCTTCACAACAACGGCTGCTTTCCCCTCGTACGAAACTGCCACAAGGTTTGTGTTAACATATACTTGTCGTTATTTTTAGGTGTCGCCGAAGTTCTGGTACAGGGTTTGCCTGAGGAGGACAACAGTGGAGACCAGATCGGGTGAAATGATGGAGTTGGTCAAGACCGAGGTCGAAGAAAAAACGTTCCGACCGGTAAACGACGAATATCGGCCTTTTGGCTTTTCCATTTGTCGTGAACTTCTGCACGAACACATCGAGGTGCCGCTGGTGGCCCGGCTCTTCGCCTTGCCGCAGCGCAAACGGATCCTGGTGGTGGGCTGTGGCGCGGGCTCCACGCTGGCCAAGCTGGCACAGTTTTGCCGGCCACAGCGGCTGGTGGGGATCGACATCGATGCTCGGAGCCTCAAGTGCGCGCAAACCAGGCTGCAGCGCTACCGCATCTCCGCAGAGCTCTACCAACAGGATGTGCGCTGCACCGCGTTTCCCGAGGAGTCTTTCGATGCCGTGATCGACTTCGGTACCGGTTACCACATCAACCGCAAGGTGAAAGCACTGCGAGAAGTCGCGCGCCTCCTGGTGACCGGTGGTCTCTACGTCGCCGAAACCCGGCTGGCGCAACGTCTCGCTCACCCCATCCGGTCTCGCAGGCAAACTTTACCTCTGCACCTGGTGCCGGAGCTCAGACCGCACCGCTTCCGGCTGTTCTGGGCTGCGTACGAGAAAGTGTGAATGCCCGCGCTCCACATCGGCGAAGCGCGGCTGTGAACCCGCTTCCACAAGGTGTGAACATTCTTCACACATTCGCTTTCGAAAATCCTTACCGCTGAAAGCCTCCAGGCTGAGGCAACTCTTATCTTATCAGCGAGTTAAAACAATTGAGCCGCTCGCCGGGCTCATTTGGTACGGCGGTTGCGTGAGCCTTCCTGAGACAAAACACGGGAGACTCACAAAATGGCAAGAACAGGACTTCAACTTCAGACCGCATTTCTGGTACTATTGCTGGCGGGCACGGCGTTTCCTCAGAAGAGTGTGCAGGAGATGATAACACTTCACCCGGCGGTTGGCCCGGTTATCGACGCGGATGAAAATGCGCGCTACAATCTGTTTTCCCTGAATATGGGGCTCCGGCAGGCCAGACTTTACCGCACGCGCCGGGGTAACATCCGCCTGCACCTGTTGGGAGAAAAAGATGGTCGTCCCTGGATCTCAACCCCTTCACTCAGCGAAACCATGCGGATAAAAATGCATCTTCGGGTCCAGGAAATGGTCCGGGCCCAAAACGGCGGACACCGCCCGCCGGAGTCGGCACCGCTTTTCCGCATCACGTTGCCAGAGGAAATCGGTTCCGCGCAGCCGGTGAGGGTGGAGCTGGTGGACGGCACCACGCTGCTAGGTCACCTCCGGGGCCTCTCCGGGGATGAGATCGTCCTTCAGACCCTGGGCGGCGTAGAACTCACGATTCCGGAGAACCAGGTGTGGCGGGTCAGCTATCCGCGCGGGAAGCTGCGGAATGGCTCGTTTCTACCTTACGACCCCAACCACGTGCGGCTGTTCTTTGCCCCCACCGGACGGACGCTCAAGCGGGGAGAGGGAAGCTTCTCCGATTTCTACGTCTTCTTTCCCACGCTGACGGTCGGCATCACCGATTTCTTCATGCTCGGCGGTGGAGTATCCATGTTTCCAGGGTCGTCAACCCAGCTTCTCTACTTTTCCCCGAAACTCCGGCTGGCACACACGTCCAATCTGGACTGGGCCGCGGGCTTCCTTTTCGTCAAGGTGCCGGAAGAAGGCGTTGCGACGGGCGCGTTCACCGCTTTATCTCTCGGTAGCCCGTTGGGCGGCGTTACGCTGGGTGCCGCCCTCCCGCTGGGCGGCGACGCGACGGATTTCAGTGAGCTCGGGCTGCTCTTCGGCGCGGAAACCCAGGTGAGTCGACATGTCAAACTGATCACGGAGAACTGGTGGTGGCTCACGGGCGACGAATCAACCGTGCTGCTCTCCGGCGGGTTCCGGTTGATGGGCGAACGCCTGGCCGTGGACCTGGCGTTGGCAACCGCAACCGACATCCTGGATGAGGGCGGCTTTCCGTTCATCCCTTATGTCGCGTTTGCGGTGAATTTTGGAAAATGAAACAGGAACAAATCGAAGCGGAGGGACGTTGCAGAGCTCTGCACAAACATCTACGTGGATGAAGACGGTTCAGGCGCTTGCTCCGTTCCTGCTTGCCTGGTGGCAAGTAGGTGTGGCTTCGGACCTGCACCCTTCCAGCCTGGGTCGACCCCTGGCGGTCACAGAAGAAATGTTGGTCGCCGCCATGCAAACCCAAACGGGCTATGATGTCACCGCCACCACCAACGTTGCGCGCTTCGAGGGGAATGTGCTCCTTCTGCTCGCCCGGCAGGCCCAGGCCAGGAATCCGCAAGGATCTCCCCTGCTCATCAAACACGATGACTGGTTCCGTGCGTTTCTGCGAGTGACACATCTCTCCCCCCAGCAAGCGCCTCTTTTCTCCCGGTTAGCGTTCGAACACCGGCAGCAGATGCTGGTGGATTACCGCGCGGGTGGGGTGGTCAAGGCTGTAACGCGAGGACCGACGCCCAAACTGGCCGTGAACGTGCTGGTGAGCTGGCCCCAAGAACCGGGCTCGCCGCAAGCGTACTCCTTTGAAGACACCCTGTCCACGCCGCATCTTCGAGTGACCAACCACCGAGTCATCACCTACCGGCTTCTGGAGTACGACGACATGCTGGTCTACGACGAGGTCAGCGGACTCACGGGCAGGCCCACCACCGGCCTGCTCGGCCTCCTGTTCAAGCTAGTGGGGGATAGCCGTGCCATCCAGTCACGCCTGAGCATCTCGGCAGACGGCTTGCAGGTCAACCGCACTCGGGTGAAAAAAGGAACCTTCCGGATAGAGGCGACAGTGACCATTCAACCCGACGGCCGCGCCCACAAGGGTCTGCCCCAAAACCGGCCCGACCTCAGGGCGCTGGAGAGACGTCTCAAAAGGCCCATCGCGGTGCGGTATCATCCCTTTCCTCCATTGGAACAGAAGTAACTCTCGCAACCCTCTCTCCCCGCACAGCCACAGCAGCAACGCCCCGCGCGTTGGGCTGTGGCTCCTGCCACTTTTTGTTTGAACTTCTCTGCACAGACGCGTAATTTGAAAAAAAACGCTGCGAAATCTTCGCGTCGTATGAAGCCAACTCGGAGGCCAGGGTTATGAAAACCAGAATCGACGGCAAGACACTATCGTACGAACTCCAGGGATCCGGGCCCACACTCCTTCTTTTGCACGCCTTCCCGCTCAATCGCACCATGTGGACCCCTCAGGTGCAAACGCTGTCGAGCCAATTCCAGTTGCTCACGCCCGACCTGCCGGGCTTCGGGGAGAGTGACCTTTGCGACGGGCCGGCAACTATGCAGGCGGTGGCCGAAGCCGTGCACGCCCTGCTCCGGGAATTGGGGATCCAGGAGGTTGTGGTGGGGGGACTTTCCATGGGAGGCTATGTCGCGTTTGAGTTCTTTCGGCAGAACCCGGAAACGGTAAGGG
>CAYQOI010000153.1:0-7816 GCA_964419085.1 uncultured Cytophagia bacterium
GATCTTCTCCTGGATAGCCAGCTGCGGTTTCGCGCCGGCCTCCAGATCCAAGGGAAGGAGTTGCAGCGCGCTCGCTTTCACCATCTTGGCTGCCTCTGGCCGTGTAGCATTGACCCCGAGCAGCCGCAGGCGCTGGTGCGCATCGGTAAGAATGTCCTGGAACGTCGCCGTCCCTAATCCGAGACCACCGACTTTACCCGGAGTGAAGGGGAGTTTGTCGGCTCCGCCAGACGGGATGGCTAAGGTTTGTAAGCTCGCGTTCATCTATTTACCCATTTTTTTTGTTCTGGAACTTTCGGCCATCTTGAGCAGCAGATCGCTGCCGCGGTCCGGACCGAGCGCCTTGAGGATCTTCACGCGATCCTTGTTGGACGCCTTATCGTAAACGATCTGCACCACATCGTCCGGAAAATTCTTGAGAATGACCCCGAGTTCATCGACTTTCATGGAACTCAGCATTTTCGCGAGGTCCTGAATTTTCTTTTCATCCTGAGCTTTGCTGAAATTTTCCTTCTCCTTTTCGTAGCTCTCGGCGCGTTTTTTGAGCTTTTCATATTCCGCCTTTAGCTTGGCGATCTCGGCCTTTTGCTGAAAAATCGTCTTGTCCCGTTCTTTGATCTGCTCCACGTACCCGCTGAGCTGGCCCAGCAGCCCTTCGATGACCACAGCCAGCGAATCGATGGTTTCCGTATAGGTGGAATCTGGCACTTCTGTTTCCGGTTCGTAGCGCAAGTAATCCAGTACCGGCGCGCTTTTGGTTTTTTCCAGGACCTTTTCCTTGCCGAAATACATCCCGGCGAAGATTCCGGCAAAAGAAAAGACATAAAACAGAATCCACACCAAGCTCTTCATGACCGTCCGTTAGCCTTTGCGTTTCTCCGATTTGCCGCGAGCTCATCAAAGAATGCCTGCTCGCTTCTGGCCAATTGCGCCGCGAGTTCCTCCTCTCTGCGCTCTTTGAGCTTTTCGAGCACCTTGCGTTCTTTGCTCGCCTGGAGAAGATTCTTCCGGCGATGTTCCACTTCTTGCCGGACCTGCGAAACATCCACCCGCTTCTCCGAGACGGCCTGGGACAGGGTGGCCAGGTAGTTGTGCTGTTCCACCAGGTTCCGCACCCGGGCTCTGGCGACCTGGTTCATCCTGCGTGCGAACGCGTTCTTTTGAGAACGAACCGACTCGAGGTGCTCCTCTTCCCGTTTCAGCCTCCCTTTGGACAGGGAGAGTTCTTTCTGGCGTTCCTTTTCGATGGTTTCGCGAATCTCCAGAACCTTTTGTAACCGAAATCTCGACTTACCCACGGTCGTTCACCTCACTTCATTCCCGGTACTGAGCCGTCTGTTCCGCATTGGCCAATTCCGCCAGGTCCGCCTGGGCATCTTCCAGCGTTGTCCTCTCCGAGATGTCCTGACGCTGAAATGCTCGGATTCTATCGATCATCGCCACCGCATGGTCGATCTTGGGGTTGCTTCCTGCAACATACGCGCCGATGTTGAGCAGGTCCTCCGACTCCTGGTACACGGAAAGGATCTCCTTGACCTTGTTCGCATGTTTCATGTGCTCGCGCGGCACCACGTCGATCATCACCCGGCTGATGCTCTGCAGCACGTCGATGGCGGGATAGTGACCGGCCGAGGCGAGTTTGCGAGAAAGCACCACGTGTCCGTCCAGGATCGAGCGCACCGTGTCAGCCACCGGGTCGTTCATGTCGTCGCTTTCCACCAGCACCGTGTAAATCCCGGTGATGCTGCCGCGCTGAAAATTCCCTGCCCGCTCCAGCAGCCGGGGAAGAAACGCAAACACCGAAGGGGTGTAACCTTTGGTGGTGGGCGGCTCGCCGATGGCCAAACCCACCTCCCGCTGCGCCATCGCGACCCGGGTGAGGGAATCCATCATCAGCATGACATTCAGCCCCAGGCCGGCGAAGTACTCGGCGATAGCCGTGGTTACCAGCGCGCCCTTCACCCGGATGAGCGAGGCGTGCTCCGAGGTCACGGCCACCACCACCGAGCGCCGCAACCCCTCCTCGCCCAGGTCGCGCTCCAGAAAGTCCCGCACCTCTCGCCCGCGCTCCCCGATGAGACCGATGACATTCACGTCGGCGTTGGTGTTGCGCGCGATCATGCCGAGAAGCACGCTTTTGCCCACGCCGCTCCCGGCAAAGATCCCGATCCGCTGACCCAGCCCGCAGGTGAGCAGTCCGTCGATCACCCGCACACCGGTGGTGATGGGCTTGCGCACTCGTTCCCGTTGCAGCGGGTTGGGCGGCATATTGTGAACCAACTGCAGGTCGCGGGTTTGCAGGGGTCCTGCGCCATCCATGGGCTTACCGGTACCATCGAGCACGCGGCCCAGCAATTCCCGCCCGACCCCGATACAGTACGGGTCATCGCTGCGAGCCACAAAGCATCCCGCATCGATCCCGAATGTCTCCTCCAGCGGCATGAGCAGAACTTCCTTGCCTCTGAAACCCACAACTTCTGCGCGCACCTGTTTCCCTGTCTTCGTCGTGATGTAACACAAATCTCCGATGGACACCTCCGGCCCGAACGACTCCACAACCAGCCCCACCACCTTGTTCACCTTCCCTAAGGTGCGACTCGGTTCCACCAACTCCACCTGGCTCAGATATTTGTCAAAGCGTGCAGCCGGATTCATGAGCTTGCCACCTCCCCCTCACCCCGCACGAATGCGCCTTCCATTTCGTGCAACGCGGAATCGACGCGCGCATCCAGCACGCCGAAATCGCTTTCCACCAGACAGTCTCCGTCCTGGACGGAGGGATCGTCCACCACCGTAACCTCGACGCCTTCGGGAAGCTGGCTGCTCAACTCCCGCAGATAGCCCTGCACCTGCTGCACCGTCGCCCGATTAGCCCGCACCACAAATCTCCGCGCGTCGGTAAAACGCTTGAGAGCCTGGGCCACGGCCGCGGCCAGCCTTTCTTGGTTCAAGGGCAGCTGCCGCACCGCCTCCTGGCCTAGAATCCGCTGCGCCACCTTCATGGCAAACTGCACGACAAATCGCTCCGCCGCCAAAATCAGTTGGTTCTGCTCCTGTTCCACTCGTTCGAGAATCTGTTCCAGGGCTTTCACCTGCGGGGCGATGGCTTTGAGGCCCTCTTCGTAACCAACTTTCTGACCGTCTTCGAATCCCTCTTGGTACCGCGTCTCTCGAACTCGGGACAACTCCTGGTCTACCTCCTCCAGCCGACTCTGGCATAGCGCCAGCTTTTCGCTCTGGCTCAGCGCCGGAGACATCTCGAGCCCACTCTCAGCCCTCGACCGCAGCTCGGGTAAAACATGGCGCTTGACCTTCTCGGTCAACTTGCCGGCTCCGGATTTGATCACCATGCTACTCAACGAACTCCTCCTCCTGTGAACGCGTAAGGATGATTTCCCCGCGGTTCTCCATCTCGCGCACCTGCTCCACGATCTGCAGTTGTGCCTCCTCCACCTCCCGCAGCCGAACCGGGCCGAGGTACTGGATCTCTTCTTTCAAGTTCTCCGCCGCCTGCTGCGACATGTTGTTGAAGACCTTCTCTTTCAACTCCTCAGACGCGACTTTCAGGGCCATGGCCAGGGTTTTGGAGTCGACGCTCTTCAGAATCTTCTGGATGTCCCGGTCGCGCAAGCGGATCAAGTCCTCGAATACAAACATCAGATTCTTGATCTCGGTGGCCAGCTCCGGGTCCTTCTGGATGAGCACTTCCATGATGGAGGTTTCGATTCCACGGCTGGTGGAATTGAGAATCTCCGCCAGCGCCTTCACCCCGCCGCTGAGACTGAACGTGGTACCCAGCGTCCCGCCCATCTGTGCCGTGAGGGCCTCCTCGATCTCTTGCAGCAACTCGGGAGAAGTCTTTCCCATGGTCGCGAGACGGTAAGCCACCTCGCCTTGCATCTCGGTGGGCAACTCGCCGATGATGCCGGCTGCCTGATGGCTCTTCATGTTCGCCAGAATCAGCGCGATGGTCTGCGGATGCTCCTTCTGCAAATAATTCAACAGCTCATGCGGATTGATGGACTGCAGCAATTTGAAGCCGGAAACCTCCGTGGCCGCCTTGACTTTCTTCATCAACTGTCGCGCCCGTTCCATACCGAATGCGTGCTCCAACATCTTCTTGGCATAGGTGATCCCGCCCTGAGTGACGTATTTGTCAGCCAGCATCAGCTCATAGAAATCCAACACGACCCGGCTCACCACCTCGGAGGGCAGATTTCGCATCCTGGCGATTTCTACGGTGACCTTCTCCAACTCGTATTCTGGAAGCTGTTTCAGGAGCGGCACCGAATTGTCCACGCCCATGGCGATGAGAAACACCGCCACTTTTTGCACGCCGGTCAGACTTCTGAAATCCTTGATTTCCTTGCGGCTATTCATTGTCCTCCTCGAGCAGCCAATACCGCAAGATACGCGCCGCCCGCTCCGTGTCCTTTTCCGCGAACTCTTGCACTTGTCTGGTAATCTGCTCCTGAGCCAACTGCCGTTGCTTTGTATCTTGTGCCAGCTTCCGCATCTCGTCGACTTCCGGCTCGCCCACAAGCCGGTCCACTTTCCGCGGGGCCTCGCTCAGCAGCAAGGTTTTTTGCTTCGACAAGTACTCTTCGAAACCGACCTTCTTGAAAAACGTTTTAAGCATGAACAGCACAAACAGTACGCTCAAAACGGTCAAGCCCAGCTTGATGTACTGGTCGCGCTGCTCTTTCTTTTCCAGCGCGGTCATGACCTCTTTTTCCTGCTCCAGTGTGGTGCGATCGAACGTCAGTTGCTGCACCACCACCTGATCGTTGCGGTCTTCCCGGAAGCCTACGGCAGTCTTCACGATTTCGGTGATTTTTTGAATCTCTTCCTCCGACCGGGGCTGCACGGTTTGGCTCTCGCCCTCACCGCTCGGCACCCCGTTGACGAACACCGCCACCGAGAGCCGCTTGATGTCTCCGTAGCTGCCCTGGAATTCCTCCACAACTTTGTTCAGCTCATAATTGGTGATGGTGTTCTCGCGCTGGTAGAGCGTGGTATCCGGGTCCGTGCTGCGCTCTTCGTTCCGTTCTTCGCTCAACACCGCCACATTATCCGGGTCCACTTTCTGAATGGTCCGCTTCAGCTTTTCAAAATTCAGTTGCGCGTTGACCCGTACGATGGCGTTGTTGGGCCCCAGAACCCGGTCCAGCATGGTCTGCGCCTTGCGGCTCAGGTACTGCTCCACTTTCTGCTGCAATTCGTACTGGCTGCTGCTCAGCCCGATATCGGTCTCGCGTTTTTCGTTGCTGCTCAAAATATTTCCGAACGTATCCACAATGATGACGTTTTCGGGCTTGAGCCCTTCCACGCTGCCGGCCACCAGGGAAGCGATCCCCATCACCTGCTTGTGGTCCAGGGTCGTGCGCGGACGCACTTTCAGGATCACCGAAGCCGTGGCCTCCTTTTTGTCCTCTTCGAACAGGCTCTCTTCGGGGAGCACCAGGTGAACCCGCGACTGAACCACCGCCTCGATCTGGTTGATGGTGTTGGCCAACTCCCCCTCGAGCGCGCGTTTCAGATTCACCCGCTGCATGAAATCGGTGAGTCCAAGGTTGTTCTTATCGAACAACTCATAGCCCACCGCACCGCTGCGGATGATGTTTTCGCCGGCGTATTTCAAACGCAGCTCGTAGATCTGCTTTTTGGGAACGAGAATTGTCGTGCCCCCATTCTTGAGCTGGTAGGGAATGTGGTTGCTCTTCAGGTCGTCGACGATCTGAGATGCGTCTTCGGGCGAAAGGCTGGAATACAGCAGCCCGTACTCCGGTCGATTTGCCCACACAAACAAAAACACCAGACTCAAGATGGCCACCGCCGTGATCCCAAACGCGGCGATTTTCTGGGTCTGACTGAGACCGAGAAAGAATTCTCTGAGTTTTTTGAGCATTTCCGGGTTCACGCTACCCTCCAATCAATTAGACCGGCATCCGAGAGAGCTCCTGGTAGGCCTCTACCAGCTTGTTTCTGATCTCCAGCATCAACTGGAAGCTCAACTGCGCCTCCTGTCCCAGGGCCATCACCTCGTGCAGGTTGCCGCCGTTGCCGGACAGAAAATCTTCGGTGGCCTTGCCGGCCTTCTGCTGCAACTCGTCCACCTGGTCAAGCAATTGTCCCAGGGTTTCGGAAAACTTCTGCGGTTCCCTCTCTTCGGTCGCCTCCAGCTTTGGTGCCTGTATTTGATTGAGAAAACCCGCTCGTAAAGCTTCGATCTTATCCATGGCAGTTTCCCGTGATTAGACTTTGACGTCCACGATCTGACCCAGCTGCGGCACGCTGGTTTCTACCTTTTTTTTCAGCGGATGGTACAGATGCAACATCTTCGGCGGCTGCCGTTCCGCAACGTTCTTCACAACCTTCTCGCTCGCCTGTTTGCGGGCCACCGGCTCCTGCTTCGGGACCTCCCGGGATTTGACTCCACTGGGACCGCGCAGGGTCGCTGCTGAAGGCACGCCCTTCAGACGCTTGAGGTCCTCGGCAGAAACCGAGGGGAAGTCCAAAGGCCTGATCGTAGCCATCGTTTCGGGGTGCCCTCTGTTAAATCTCCAACGCCCGGCGCACCAAATTCTTGGTGGCGTTCATCATGGTCACGTTGGCCTCGTAGGCCCGGCTTGAAGAGATCAACTCCACCATCTCGTTCACCACGTTGATGTCGGGATAGCGCACGATCCCGTTCTTATCCGCGTCCGGATGCGACGGGTCGTAGACTTTGCGGAAGCGATCGACTTCCTCGACTTCCGTCTTGATCTCGGTGAGTTGGTCTCCATCCACGCCCCGTGGCCTGAAGTTGGGCGCAGCGATATGCTGCCGCATCGTGGTCTGTAGCTTCAGCGTCGCGTTGCGCAGCGCGGTCGAAAAGTGGCTGCGCCGGGATGCCGATTCCCGCACCAGCACCTTGCGCTTGTAAGGCGTTCCCGCCGCGGTGCGGGTGGTGTTAGCGTTGGCGATGTTTTCCGCGATCAAAGAAAGCTGCTTCTTCTCAGCGCTCATCCCCGAGGAACTGATCCGGAATGTGGAAAAAAAATCTGTTACCTTCATCTGCGAACCTCGCTATCTGATCCGTCCAACGATGGCGGAACGAAGGGTCTCGTAACTCCCGTGCAACTGCTTCGCGGCAAACTGGAAAAGCAGCTGGTTCTGCGCCAGCGCGGCCATCTCTTCTTCCAGATTCACCCGTTCACCCGAAGTGGAAACGGTCTCTTTGATTTCCAAAACAGGCTCGCCGATCTGCATGTGCCGCGGGTCGCTCCGCAGACCCTTGACCCGCTTCTTTTCCAGCAGTCGTTTCAGGCTCTCCTCGAAATTCACCTTCAGGGGCCGGTACCCCTTTGTGTCGACGTTGGCGATATTCTCCGCGATAGCCTTGTGACGCGCAGCGTACGCGTCAAGACTCTTCTTCAACAGCGGAATGCCGGTTTTGGCTAACGGATTGAACTTCATCTTCCCTTACGTCCACAGTTTTTGCCGCAGCCTCGGGCAAGGAGCATGCCAAAAACCAAAAGCCGAACGCCGGGGCAGAAACCGCCTTTACATCTTTTTTATAAGCTGCTGTTTTTTAATCGATTGTTACAGATAGAAACCTCGTGGGCTCGCAACCCGCTCAGAGGCACCGACCTGGGGCGAGCAGGACTTTGACAGGTAAAAACTTCGACTCCGCTGGTACTTTCTCCTACCTGCTTAGTCTGAATCATTCGTGTCCCGGTTAAGAGAGCGAAACCGTGTCCGCACGTGTCTAAAAACCATGGCCGGAATTTCAACCGTGACCTGGTTTTGGACGTGAGCCGTAACACCCCCCCTT
>CAYQOI010000154.1:0-7814 GCA_964419085.1 uncultured Cytophagia bacterium
AGGCTAAACAGAGGTCCATGACCCGGTAAACGTCGGGAGAAGTGAGCTTCTGCAGCGGCAACCTTCCGGAGAGCACCGCACGCAGCACGTTCGCCCGTCCCCTGGTAGAGTGGGCTTCCTCCAGCGTGGCCATGTACGAGGGGCACATCGTGCCCGCGTCTTGTTTGCGGCAAACGCCGTTGCCGTTGCAGGTTTCCACCGCGCGGGCAAATCCGCCTTCGTCGCCGAAGTCCAGGAAGGTCACGATCTGCTCTCCTCGCGGGGCCGTGCGCAGATTCTCGGTTAAATCCTGCGCATCCACAATCTTCCCCGGATTCAAGATGTTTTCGGGATCGAACGCCCGTTTGACCTCTTTGAACGCGGTGTAGAGTTGCGGGCCAAACATTTTTTCGTTGAAACAACTGCGAGCCAGCCCATCGCCGTGTTCGCCGCTCATGGCCCCGCCGTATTCCAGCACCAGGTCGCTCACCTCCTCGGCGATCCGCCGCATGCGAGCACGGTCTTCTGCGGTCTTGAGGTCCAGGAGCGGCCGGATGTGCAGACATCCGACGCTGGCGTGCGCGTAAAAACACGCTTCGGTGCCGTGCGCGGAGAGAAGATCGCGAAACCGCTTGATGTACTCAGGCAGCCTCTCAACCGGCACCGCGGTGTCCTCCACAAAGCCCACCGGTTTGCGTGCTCCCCGCGTCCCCATCAGCAATCCCAGGCCTGCCTTGCGGATGGCCCACACATTTTCCTGCTCCGCTTCATCCACGAGCCGCAGGCAGGCGTAGCCCATCTTGTGCTGTTCGACATAGCGAGCGAGGTCGGCCAATTTGGCTTCCAGCGTCCGCTGCACGTCTCCCTGAAACTCCACCAGCAGCAGCGCCTCCGGCTGCCCCTGCACAAAGGTCAGGCGGCGCCGGTACTCCTGTGTCCGCCGGATGGGCTCCAGAACAAAGCGGTCCAGCAACTCCACCGCGGACGGCCCAAACGCCAGCAACGGTGCCACCGCCTCCAGGGCCGCCAGGAGCTCCGAAAAGTGGAGAACAGCCAGAACCCGGCGCTTCGGCCTGGGAACGAGCTTGAGCTTGGCTTCGGTCACCACCGCGAGCGTCCCCTCCGAACCCACGATCAGTCTGGTCAGATCCAGCGGAGGCCGCAACAGCGCATCGAGATTGTAGCCTCCGACGCGGCGGAGAAGCTTCGGGAAACGACGCTCCACCTCGGCCCGATTTCGCTGCACAACATCCGTCACTGTGCGATAGATCGACCCCAGCAGCCCGCCTTTCCGCAGCGCCTGCTGTACCTCGGCTTCAGAACAGGGCTTGAGCAGGGCGCGTTCACCGTTTGAGAGCAAAACGTTCAGTTCGAGGACATGGTCGAGGGTTTTGCCGTAAACGATGGATCGCGCTCCGGAAGAATTGTTGCCGATCAACCCGCCGAGATTGGCGCGACTGCTGGTGGCCACGTCCGGTCCGAAGGCAAGAGCGTGCACTGCCGCCGCCCGGTTGAGCCTGTCCAGCACCACCCCCGGCTGCACCCGCACCCACTGCTCTTCCGGGTTTAGCTCGAGAATGTTGTTCAAATATTTCGAGAAATCGATGATGATGCCGCTCCCGATGGACTGCCCCACCAGACTCGTTCCCCCGCCACGAGCTGTGATAGGAACCGAGTACGCGTGCGCCAGCTCTACCACCGCGTGGACGTCCTCAGCGGTGCGGGGAATGACCACCCCGGCCGGCACGATTTCGTAGATGCTGGCGTCGGTGCTGTAGAGCACACGCGAGATTTCGTCGAACCGCACCTCACCCGAGACGCGGGCCCGCAAAGCTTCAAGCAGGTCTTTCATAGGCGTAAAACAAGAAAGGGCAAGAAGAACCGAATCCGCTTGCCCTTGAAAAGCTCGTTTGAAAACAAATGACGAAACGACAATATACTGTCTATTTTCTATCGTTTTTTAACAATCTTACTCAAGTCTATGTTGCGAAATGCCATGATCCGTTCGATGGTTGCGCCGATCTTATTGTTGGGCGTCGAGGCCCCGGCTGTAATCCCGATGGTTACCGGCTCGTCAGAGGGCAGCCAGTTGCGGCTGACGACCACATCTGTGCTATCCACCTTCTTGTGACGAATCTCTCTCTCGCTGAGCAGACACGCCGGGTCGTCGATGTGGTAAGAAACAGTGTACCGGGAACTGATCTCCGCCAGATGGTTGGTATTGCTGCTGTTGAAGCCTCCGATGACGATCATCAAATCGAGTTTGTGCTGCTTCACGAGCTCCAGGACCGCGTCCTGCCGGTCTTGTGTGGCGCTACAAATGGTGTCGAAGGTCAAGAAATGGTCTTTCAGCGCCCCCTCGCCATATTTTTCCTGCATCACCCGCCTGAACTGCTCCGCGATGGCCAGCGACTCACTGCTCAGCATGGTCGTCTGGTTTGCCAGCCCCACTTTCTGCAAATCACGGTCCGGATCAAAGCCGGGCGAAGCTGCCCGCGCAAACCTCGCCATGAACGCTTCTTTGTCTCCCCCATTTCGGATGTAGTCGCAGACCTGCTCTGCCTCCTCCATGTCCCGCACCACCAGAAAAGCACCGTTCGGGTGCTTCAGCGCCTGCGAGCTGGTGGCGATGGTTTCTTCGTGGTAGTATTTGCCGTGAATAATGGATGTGAAGCCGTTTGCCGCGTAGTAGTCTACCCGCTTCCAGACATTCAGAACCGAGCCGCAGGTGGTATCCACCAGAATGCAGCCGCGCTTTTTCAGCGCCTGAAATTCATGAATGGAAACGCCGAAGGCAGGCAAGATCACCACATCCTCGGCTTGCAGATCATCGATGCCGGTCCCCTTGCTGTACTGCCCGCTGAGGAACTCGATGCCCATCTCGATGAGCCGCGTATTCACATGTGGATTGTGGATAATCTCTCCCGTGAGAAAAATGCGGCGGTTTGGGAATTTCTTTCTGGTCTGGTAGGCGTAATCCACAGCCCGGTCCACGCCGTAACAAAAACCGAATTCGTGCGCCAGCCGGATCGTCAGGCCGGACGCCGTGAGCGCGTAGTCGTGGGCACGCAGATAATCGACCAGCTCACTGTAGTAATCGTGGTGCAGAATGCCCTGGACCTCCTTCTTGAGTCCCAGGCCGCGCTGGAAAAACTGAACCGTTTCCGTGTTCTCGTGTGTTCGCAATTTTACCCCTCCCGTTGGGTGTTCGCGAGGAGGATCGAAATAATTCTTCATACAATCAAATATAGGCATTTGCCGAAACAAAGTCAAAAGAAATGGCGACAACTCGAAAGACCGCCCACAGGGCGATGGTCACTTGTGGTACTTCTCTCCTCGCAAAATGGAAAACGCCCGGTAGATTTGCTCCAGTAGAACCACGCAGGCCATCTCGTGGGGGAAGGTCATCCTCGAAAGGGAGAGGGTGCGGTCTGCCCGCACCAGCACTTCTTCGGCCAGCCCCAAGGGCCCACCCACGACAAAAACCACTGTTTTGGTCGCGTCCTGCATCCTGCTCTCCAGGAACCTCGCAAACGCTAACGAGTCCATTTGTTTGCCCGACCGGTCCAGGGCGACAACAAACTCGCCCGCCGAAATCTGGCTCAGGATCCTCCGCGCCTCGGTCTGCCGCACCGTTTGGGCCCCGTTTGATGCGCTCAGCACGGCATCCTTCACTGTCTTCATTTCGAGACGGGCGTAGCGCCTAACTCTGTCGCAGAAATCGCGTTCCGCCTTCTGCCAGTACGGTGACCGCGTTTTACCGACTTTGATGATGTGTAGTTTCATGCATCTTGATCCCTAAACCGGACTCCACGGCGAGCTTTCACAAGAAGTCAAACGCGCGGTTCCGCCGCTCAATCGGCCAGCGAACCCTGCGTCACCTTGAACGCGTCGTACAAGATGTTCCGCAATCCGGTCTCATCCAAATCCTGGATCAACTGCGCCTCGATGGCTACGGAGATCTTCCCCGTTTCCTCAGAAACGACGACGATCACCGCGTCCGATTCTTCGGCGAGACCCAACGCGGCGCGGTGGCGGGTTCCCAGGCGGGGGTCGATGTGTGGGGCCTGGCTCAACGGCAAAATGCACTTCACCGCCTCGATCATGTCGTTTTGGATCACCATGGCACCGTCGTGGAGCGGAGACTTGGTGTTGAAGATCGAGGCGATCAGAGGGGCAGAAACCTCGGCCTGGATCTGCAGACCGGTCTCGATGATCGCTTTGATGCCCATATCCCGTGCCAGTACGATCAAACCGCCGTAGCGCCGGTTGGACAATTCGATCGCGGCCCGGGTCACTTCGTCGAAAGTCTTGGCGCTGGACACCTTCACGAAATAGCGGATGAGTCGACTCTGGCCGATGAAGATCAGGATGCGACGCAGTTCCGGCTGAAAAATGATCACAAATGCAATCAGCCAAACCGTACGCAGGTTGTCAAAAATCCAGGTCATTCCGCTCATGTTCAGCAGTCTGGTGACCAGCGAGACGAGCAGGATCAAGATGAGTCCCACAAACATTTGCGCCGCGCGCGAGCCCCGCACGAAGAAGTACAGCTTGTACAACACCGCGGCGATGAACAAAATATCCAGGATATCGATGGGCGTGACTTTGACGAACCCGATGCGAAAGAGCGTCAACTGACTACCCAATTTCACCCCTCAGATAATAGTCAACGATGGTTGCGGCTCTCCGCGTGGCTTCTACGTCATGAACACGCAAAATGTGCGCGCCGTTCAGAATCGCGATGGTCCCCGCGGCAAGGCTGCCCTCGAGGGCTTGCTCCGGTCCCAGCCCGAGCACCCGCCAAACGAACGACTTGCGGGACAGGCCCACAAGAATGGGCCGGCCAATGCGTGAAAGCTCGTTCAGTCTTCGGAGGATTTCGTAGTTGTGTTGCAACCGCTTGCCGAATCCGATACCCGGGTCCAGAATGATCCGTTCCCGCTTGATCCCCGAATTCACCGCGGCTTGCATTCTTTCTTCAAAGTAGGCGCAGACTTCGCCGACCACATCCCGGTACACCGGATTCTTCTGCATGGTCTTCGGGGTGCCCTTCATGTGCATCAAAACGACGGGCACGTCGTAGCGGGCGATGGTTGCAGCAAGGGCCGGGTCTAACCGCAGCGCGCTGATGTCGTTGACGATATGCGCGCCCAGTTCCAGCGCCGCGGCCGCGACCGCGGATTTGTACGTATCCACCGAAATCGGCACATCGACGCTTCGCAGCAGCCCTTCGATGACCGGTGCGATGCGAGCGAGCTCTTCGTCGGCCGAAATGGGTTCGGCGCCCGGCCGCGACGATTCCCCACCGACATCAAGAATGTCCGCGCCCTCCTCCACCATCCTGACTCCCATCTCGATGGCGCGCGCCGGGTCGGGCCGCCGGCTCCCCGGATAGAAGGAATCGGGCGTACAGTTGATGATTCCCATGATGTGCGTGCGCGCCCCGAGCTCCAGGGGCTTGCCGCGACAGTCGATGCTAAACTTGCTCACCCGGGAGTTCACCGTTTAATGAAGCAGGAAAGCCCCTTGCCGAAACGACAAGAGGCTTTATTTTTTTCTTCGGGTAACAACGTGGTGCATGAATGCAAAGAGTCCGCGGGCCTCCTCAGTCGGTTACGGCTTGCTTTTTCGTCGCCTCCCCCTTGCTGGTGGCCTTCTTCTTACTGTTATTCTTGCTTTCCAGAAGCTCTTTGGGGCTGCCGTTCACGATGCGCCGAATTTCTTCGCCGTCGAGGATTTCCTTTTCCAACAACGCAGCAGACAGCGCGTGGAGTTGCGGCAGATTCTTCTCCAGAATCTCTTCCGCCTTACGGGCGGCGGTCGTGACGATGGCTGTTACCTCCTCGTCGATGACCTGTGCGGTCTTCTCGCTGTAATCCCGGTGCCGCGCGATCTCGCGGCCCAGGAAGATCTCCTCGTCCTTTTTGCCGAAGGTAAGCGGTCCCAGTTTTTCGCTCATGCCCCACTCGCACACCATCTTCCGGGCGATCTCCGTGGCGCGCTCCAGGTCATTCCCTGCGCCCACAGTCAGTTCGTTGAGCACGAGCTTCTCAGCCGCACGGCCGCCCAACAGCGTACACAACATCGACTCGTAGTATGTCTTGGAGTAGTTGTGCTTTTCATCCATGGGCAAAATGGTTGTCAGGCCCAGCGCGCGACCACGCGGAATAATCGTCACCTTGTGTACCGGATCTGATTTTGGCATGTTCATGGCCACCAACACATGTCCGGCCTCGTGGTAAGCGGTGACCTTCTTTTCCTCGTCGTTGATGAGCATGCTCTTGCGCTCTGTGCCCATCATGACTTTGTCCTTGGCGGACTCGAAGTCGCTCATCTCCACCATCTTTTTGTTCTGGCGCGCAGCCAGAAGCGCGGCCTCGTTGACGAGGTTAGCCAGGTCCGCACCGGAAAAACCGGGGGTGCCTTTGGCGATGATCGAAAGGTCTACATCTCGAGCGATGGGAATATTGCGCGTGTGAACCTTGAGAATGCCTTCTCTGCCTCGCACATCCGGCCGGTCCACGACGATCTGCCGGTCGAATCGGCCGGGTCGCAACAGCGCGTGGTCCAGCACATCGGGGCGGTTGGTTGCGGCGATGAGAATCACCCCTTCGTTGGAATCGAAGCCATCCATCTCCACCAGGAGTTGGTTGAGTGTCTGCTCCCGCTCATCGTGTCCCCCTCCGAGGCCTGCGCCGCGGTGCCGACCCACCGCGTCCACTTCATCGATGAAAATGATGCACGGCGCGTTCTTCTTGCCTTGTTCGAACAGATCTCGTACGCGTGACGCGCCGACGCCCACAAACATCTCGACGAAGTCTGCGCCGGACATGCTGAAAAAGGGAACACCGGCCTCGCCTGCCACCGCCTTGGCCAGAAGCGTCTTCCCGGTTCCCGGTGGCCCCAACAAGAGCGCGCCTTTGGGAATCTTTCCCCCGAGCTTTTGGAATTTCTCTGGGTCTTTCAGGAAATCGATGATCTCCCGCAGCTCCTGCTTGGCCTCCTCCGCGCCGGCCACGTCGTCAAACGTGACTCGGGTCTGGTTTTCGGTGAGCATCTTGGCGCGAGATTTCCCGAACGAGAATATCCCCTTGGCCCCGCCGCCCTGCATTCTCCGCAGGATGAAAATCCAGAAGACCCCGAAGAGGATCCAGGGCAGAAGGTTGAAAATGTAGTTCCACCACTCGTTGGAGATCTCTTTGAACTCCAGATGCACCCCGAACTCTTTGCTCCATTTGCTGGCCACCTCTTCATCCGGCGCTTCGGCCAGGGTGGTTTTGAACCGGCGGTAGTGCACCAGCTTGCCCTTGACCATCTCCGATGCGTCGCTGCGCAGCTTGCCGTGAAAGACCTTGTCTTCGACGATGGCCTCTTCAACCTCGCGATTCTCCAGATGCTCGATGAACCGGGAGTAGGAAATCTGGATCTCGCTCTTGCCGTCGTAGGTGAACTTCTGGGAAAACCAGATGGAAATGATGATGATGATCAACCAGAACGTCAGCGTACGAGTGGCTTTCTTCCACTGAAAGTTCTCGTCCTTGTTCGGTTTCTTGTGAGGCGCGAGGCGTCGTTTGCCTTTTTTTCTATCCGTGTCCAAGTTTGTGACTTCCCTTAGGTTTTAGATTCTAAAACAATTGTCGCTTATCGATTAATCCATTAAATAGATGTCCGGCAGATTTCGCAGCTTCTGAGCCAGGTCCAGGCCGTAGCCCACCACGAAATGGTTGGGAATCTTGAAGCCGACATAGTCGATTTTGTACGGCACGCGCTGATTCCCCTCTTTCACCAAAAGCGAAACGAATTTCAAGCTACGGGGTTTCACCGCCTTCAGT
>CAYQOI010000155.1:0-7791 GCA_964419085.1 uncultured Cytophagia bacterium
TAGCGAAGTCGGTGTCGAAGACACAAAAGGTAAGCCTGAATATCGAAGGCATGAAATGTCAGGGCTGCGTTTCGCGCGTCGAGAGCGCGCTAACAAAGATTCGGTGCGTCAAAGAGGTGTCGGTCGATCTCCAGGAAAAGACCGCCACAGTTCTGTGCTTGGGAGACAAGAAGGACAAAGAAAAATTGGTGGCCGCAGTCAATGCCCTGGGCTTCAAGGCGAAGTTGCTTGAACCGAAGGCGCAATGAGGGTTCGCAATTCAATGGAAATGGCGACGCGGAAACAAAAACTTCAGATCAAAGTAGGCGGGATGGCGTGTTCTTTCTGTGCAGAAAGCATTCGCAAGGCGTACCGCCGGATGGACGCGGTCAGTGACGTGAATGTCAGTCTCGCGCACGAGGAGGTGTTGATTCAGTACGACCCGCAGGGAGTGACGGAAACAGAGCTCAAAGACACCTTGCGCCAGTTGGGGTACACGGTCCGGGACCCGAGGAAAGTTCGAACATTTGAAGAGGAAGAGGCTGAACTTCAGCGGGAGAAGCGGAAGCTGCTGGTGGCCGCGGGTTTTACCGCCGTCACCGCTCTGCTCATGCTCGGCATGTGGCTGGGAACCCCGCGGCCGTGGTTTAAATGGCCGATTATGGTGTTGGCCCTGGCCACCGTGTTGGGTCCCGGCTGGTACATCCTCAAAATGGCGGTACAGTCGCTGCGCAGGCGCATCCTCAACCAGCACGTTTTGTTGGAGTTTGGTGCGTTTGCCGGACTCCTCGGCGGCTTTACCGGCTTTTTTGTGCCGGATTTTCCCATCTCCGATTTTTTTGCCGTGGCGGTTTTCGTCACCACCTACCACATTCTATCCGGCTACACCTCTCTGCGGGTGCGTACCCGCGCTTCTCAAGCCGTGCGCAAACTGCTGGACTTGCAGCCCCCGACGGCACGAGTCATCCGCGAGGGCAAGGAGGAAGAACGCCCCATCGAAGAAGTGCAGGTGGGCGACCGCGTCCGTGTACGCCCGGGCGAGCATATTCCTGTTGACGGCGAAGTCGTCGACGGGTCCTCCAGCGTGGATCAAAGTCTGGTGACCGGCGAATCCATTCCGGTGGAAAAAAGAGCAGGCGACGAGGTCATCGGCGGTTCGGTGAATCACTCGGGGACCCTGGTGGTGCGCGTGACCAGGGTGGGAGAAGAGAGTTTTCTGCAGCAGATCGCCCGACACATCGAGGAAGCGCGTGCCCTCAAACCCGGAATCATTCAGCTCGTGGATAAAGTTCTCAGATTCTACGTCCCGGCCGTTCTGGCGTTTGCGGGACTCGGCATTCTGCTGTGGACGGCAGGCGCGTGGTTGCTGACCGGAGGGGCGAATTGGACACGCGGCATTTTCGCGGCCCTGGCGGTGCTGGTCATGGGATATCCTTGTGCGCTGGGCATGGCAACCCCGCTGGCGATGATTCGCGGTGGCGGTCTGGCAGCACAAAGGGGTATCCTCATGCGTTCCGCCGAGGCGTTCCAGGTCTTGAAAGAGGTCAAAAAGATTGTGCTGGACAAAACGGGCACCCTCACCAGGGGAGAGCCCCGGGTCGTAGACGTGGTGCCCCTCGCCGGCGTTGACGCGGCCGAACTGCTGCGGGTGGCCGCATCCACCGAAGGCCCTTCGGAACACCCGCTGGCCCGGGCTATCGTGGAACACGCGCGGGAGCAGGGGATTCCGCTGAGCGACCCCACCGACTTTCTGGCCATGCCTGGCAAGGGCACACAAGCCAGAATGGATGGACACACTATCCATGTAGGGAATTTGCGTTTTCTGCAAGAAGAGGGCGTGAAAACCGACAAAGGCGCGGAACGGGCAAAAGAATTTGAGCAGGAGGGAAAAACCGTGGTCGCGGTGGCCGCGGACCAGGGTCTGCTGGGCCTTATCACCGTCTCGGACACACTGAAGGCGGATGCAGTGGAGACCATTCGCCAGGTGAAGGCAGCCGGATTGCAGCCGGTGATGCTCACCGGCGACAACCAACGCACCGCGCGGGCTGTGGCACGTCAGGTGGGCATCGAGGACGTCCTGGCCGAAGTGCTGCCAGACGAGAAGGCCGCCCAGATCCGCAGGTTGCAGGCGGAAGGTCATCGGGTGGTCATGGTGGGCGATGGCATCAATGACGCCCCTGCCCTCATGCAGGCCGACGTGGGCATTGCCATCGGCGCGGGCACGGATATCGCTATCGAGTCGGCCGACATCATTCTCGTGGGGGACCGGTTAGGTGCGCTCATGGAGGCGTACAGCATCGGCCGCAATTCTTACAAAAAAACCGTGCAGAATCTCTCGCTGGCCTTCACCTTCAACGGCATCGGTGTGCCCCTGGCGGCCACGGGAATCGTGCATCCGGTGTGGGCCATGATTGCGATGGTCGCAAGCGTCACCACCGTGCTTCTCAACTCTTTCGGTGGACGATTCTTACCGCAGAAGAAAACAAAACCCGCTCTGGCAAAACAACACCTCACGTTGGAGTTGCCTACGATGCACTGTGAGGGCTCAGTCGGGCGCCTGACCGATGTTTTCGGACCATCCAGACTGCGCTCCAACGCCATTTTGGAGCAGTGGAGGTCCAGGCGGATTTACAGAACCATCGTGTGGAGGTGAGCTTCGGGAGTAACGGCATGACCCCCGAAGGCATCAGAGAGTTCTTGACGGAATTGGGATTTAAGCCCTCGAATTGAAGCGAGAAATGGTTTGAAACAAGGAGGGAACGCTCAGAGGAGAAAGAGCAGGGGGTCATGAAACAGTATCGGAGAGCAGTTGGAGTTCTTGTGACGACGGTGTTTTTGTTGACCGGCCAGGAGATTTTCGCCCAGGGTCCCCCCATCAACACCGACACCCCGATCATGCTCGGGGTCCAGGGTCGCGGCATTCGCACCTTTGGCAAGATTATTCGCAAAGCCACACTTCTAAAAGATGGTTCGGAGATCACAGATCCCATGGATCGTCAGGTGACGGTGTTTGTTACCCCATTTGCCGTGCCGTACAATCTGCTCAACGATAAACTCCAGCTTGGAGTCATTGTGCCGTTCATGAACATCGATGTCAACTCGAACGGTGGGGATATTTCCAGTTCCGGCATCGGGGATTTACGGCTGTTTGCCAAGTACCTGCTTTACCAGTACGACCGCAAGAACAAGACCGTGCGCGTGGCGGCCAAGGCAGGCGTGAAACTGCCGTCAGGCGATGAAGATGAGCAGCCTCCCCTGGGGACGGGTTCCACCGACTACTTTTTCACCACGGTGGCGGGGTGGATCGAAGGACGGGTCGGGGTCTATCTGGAGGGAATTTACAACGTGAATACGTCAAAGGCCGCCGTGGACTTCGGTAACAGCGTTTCGTACAATTTTGCCTTTGGCTACCGGTTGCTGCCCGCGGTGTACGAGACGTACCCCTCACCCCAACTGAACGGTTTCCTGGAAATAAATGGAACGACGACCAACAAAAACACGGTTAACGAACAAAAGGTCAATGATTCCGGCGGCACCACCATTTTTCTGTCGCCGGGACTGCAGTACGTCGGCGGCCGGCGCTGGTTGATCGAAGCCTCCGTGCAAATCCCGATCGTGAATGAGCCCAACGGCACGCAACTTGGCACCGATTGGACGGTGTCTCTGGGAACCAGAGTTTTGCTATTCTGAATTGTGAGCTCAGGAGAGCCTAGGGACACAACGAACAGGACATAAAGGAGAGACGAGTCATGAAAAACAAGATCCTATCTTTTGCCGCGATTCTGCTTTTTCACCTCGGCACCTCGGGTGCAGTTGAAGCACAGGTGGAAAGCGTCCAGGTGCGGGTGGATGGGTTGGCCTGTCCGTTTTGTGCCTACGGGCTGGAAAAGAAACTCAAACGCATCGAGGGGGTCGGTGGGGTGAAAATCAACGTGGACAAAGGCGTCGCCACGCTGCAAAACAAGAAGGAGCACTCCATCGCGGTTGAAAGGCTGGAAGAGGTCGTCAAGAAGGCCGGCTTTACCCCGCGAGAGGTCTCGACCACGGTGGTGGGGAAGGTGGGGCAGAAAGACGGAACCTGGGTTCTGTGGACCGACCACAGCGAAGTGCAATTCATTCTCAAGGTCGATGAAGAGTTCAAGAAACTCCGGGCAAAACTGCAAGGCTCGGAGGGGTTGGTGCGAATCACCGGGCATTTGGTGCACGAGACGCCGGAAGGGCATCACGCCCATCCTTTTACCTTGCGCATCGAAAAGTTTGAGGTGCTGAAATGAGATGGCCCAAATGGATGCTGTTTGTTGCGATCGGTTTCTTTTTCAGTTGTGCGAAAAAAGACACGCTTGAGGTCGCGTTCGTCACCGAGTGGGGCGGCTCAGGGTCTGCACCGGGGCAGTTCAGCGAGCCCATCGGTGTAGCCCTGGATGCACAGGGGAATGTGTACGTTGCAGATGCGGGAAACAACCGCATCCAGAAATTTACACCCGAAGGCCGGTTTTTGGCGGAATGGGGCGGCAGCGATGGGAGCGCGCAGGGACTGGAACGGCCCATGCATCTCGCGGTGGGCCCGGACGGTCTCCTCTACGTGCCCGAATACGGCAGCGACCGGGTGCACGTTTTCAATCTCGACGGCACGTCTCAAACATTTTGGGGGACACCTGGAAACGCAGCGGGAGAACTGGATGCCCCTGCCGGCGTCGGCTTCGATGGCGAGGGCAGCGTTCTGGTTGCTGACTTTTACAACCACCGGATTCAGGTTTTCGATCCTCAGGGAAAATTTGTACGGGAATTCGGAAAAGAGGGGCACGAGTTCGGGCAACTCTACTACCCCACAGACGTCGCCGTGGACCGAGATGGAAACATCTGGGTGGCGGATGCCTACAATCACCGGATACAGAAATTCAGTCCCACCGGGGAACCGCTGGCTTCGTTCGGCGGCAAGGGCACCGAGCCGGGTCGATTCGACGTGGCGAACGCCCTGGCGGTGGACGCGGATAATCGGGTTTACGTGGTGGACTTCTACAACCACCGCATCCAGATTTTCACCGAAAAGGGTCGACTTTTGCTTTCCTTTGGAAGCGAAGGGCAGGGTGCGGGACAATTCCAGCGGCCTACGGATCTGGCGCTGGGTGAAAACGGCGAGATCTACGTGGTGGATTTCGGCAACGACCGCATTCAAAAATTCAGATTGGTGCACAAGTAGTGTTTGAGCGAAAACAGTTTTTTTTGTGTGGCGTCCTGGTTGCGGGGGAGGCCTCGCGACGCTCACGGCCAGTCGCTGAGCAGCATCGGTCGGGCGCCGACTGATTTTGCAGGCGACTAGTTTAGTTTGGTAACTTTTTTGCAGAGAAAACGTACTTTGCCGCAGAGGGATGCGATGAAACGTTTGACTTACACGTCTGTAGTAGTTTTGCTGCTCGGTGCGAGCCTTTTTTCTTGTCGCTCGTCAGGCCACTCGAGCGACACACGGGAAAGCACAGGTTCTGCTGCGGTTGCCGCGTCCAACGCGAATGCGTTGGGTTTCACCGCGATGGATTTGGATGGAAAGCCATTCGATGGCCGCACGTTGAAAGGCAAGACGATTCTGCTGGATTTCTGGGCGGTCTGGTGCAAACCGTGCCTCGCTGCGTTCCCAGCCCTCAAGCGCCTCAATCGCGATTTTGCACGCCGGAACTTCGAGGTCGTGGGGATGGCGGTCTACTCCGGGACACCTGCGGATGTCAAAAAGGTCGTCAAAGAGCACGGGGTCGACTACCGGGTGCTGGTGGGTGACGAGGCCCTGGTAAAGCGTTTCGGCGTCATCGGGTACCCATCTTATTTTCTCGTTCGACCGGACGGCACCATTTACAAAAAATATGTGGGCGAGGTGCCGGATTTGTACGAGACCATCGCGGCTGCGCTCGATACGGTGCAACTTCAGGCGCAACCGCAGAACTGAAGTGCGGAAAGTTTCTTGCGGCAGTTGAAAGCTGAAGAAAGGCTTCGGTGCCGTGTACATCGTCACCGCCATTCTCGGGTAGAAACCTTGACCACACGGTGAGTCAAAATAAGGAGGCGCCATGAAACGTTTCTCATTTGTCCTGTTGGGGCTCTTGCTTGTCCTCGGTGTGCAAAGCGCTTGCCGGCAGACAGAGACCCAGGGGGAAGCCACCCGCAGCGAGCTCAGTGCCGACGCTCGCAAAGTGGTCGACTACCTGGTCGACGACTGGAACAAGAAATTCAGGTCCACAAGCATTGCCCTGGCCATGCAGAACCTCGGGCTGGAGGGCGATGCGTTGCGGCTTGAGGTGGGCGACTATCTGCGGCAACACACCGACCTGGCCAACAATCTGAAGTGGTGGGGGGCGAACAACTATCTCCTCAGCAACGAGGAAAAGATCATCGCCAAGTATTTGATCACGACCTTTGTGGGAGAAAAGAAATTGCCGACTCTGCAGGAGGCCAGCCGGGCTGTGGGGCTGCCTGAAGCTCGACTTTCCGAGCGACTCCAGTTCATGGCTAAGGCCGGCTTTCTGAAAACGGCGTCTGACTCTCCTCTCAACTACGTGCTCACTGAGGACTACGACACCTGGGGCGGTCCGCTGCGCTACAATTTCCACACCGTGACCGTTGCGGGCGAAAAACCGTTCGATGTGTGGTGAGCCATCGATTTTTTGCTGTTGGTCAACAGCTACGGCGATAAAGAAGTCAAAATCGACGATTCGTGTGCGCACTGCTACAAGCAAATCCACGCGACCATTCGGGCAGGGAAGATCGCATCGTTGAGCCCGGAGACGGTCTGGGCGCAGCAAGGGGGTGGCTGAGCGGTGGACAATCTCTTCTGGTCAGAAGAGCATCTGAATGCCTGGCTCGATGCGCATCCCGAGTACAAAACGCTCAATCATGCAAGTCTCGCCGACTTCCTGGAACACATCAAGTCCCGGAACCGCTAAGGAGGCAATTCGTGTAAAGGGTAGTCCTTGAGGCGAGAGGTTCGCGGCTTTTCCGGTTTATCGTAGAGTTTGCCAGAGAATCTCACCGGGTTTGTTTTTGGCAATCCGGCGAGTGGTTTTTGTGAAAAGGATGAGCGAACCAAATGCGAGGGAGCAAACATGAGAATCGAAACGCAATTTGTGCCGCCCGGCACGTTGGTCAGACCCGGCCCCATCGGCAGAATCGTGCGCCTGGTGATGGGCGCGTTGCTCCTACGGCTGGCCTACAGCGTCGTGACGGAGCTCTTGCTGCCCTCTCTTGGCGGAGCCGGGGTGTTTGGCTGGCGCGCACCCAGACACCTGAGCATATGGGTGGCGGCGGCGCTTTGTTTCTGGGCGTTCCCTTACGTGGTGAACATCGGATTCACCCGCAACTGGCGACAGAAACCGCGCGTGGTGCTGCTCGCGGTTGCGGCGCTTCTTGCGCTGGCAGCCTATGTGGCGCGGGGCAGCCTCTGGTCTCCGGCGATGGGCTGGCTTCTGGTGGTGTGGATGTTTTACGTCAGCGCCCACCTTGGCCTGGCGTTTCTGCTGTCCGCCATCCTGGCCACGCCGGGCTGTGAGATGCGCGCGTTTCATGATCTCTGGACCCGGCTCACCGGCAAGGCTACCGCGGAGCACTGCTGTCCGGGTTTCCTCGACAAATTGGACAAATGGGAGGCCAAGCTAAAAAGTGGAAAAACAAAACAAGAGGTGCAGGTATGAGTGAACAAAACAATGCCCTGTCCTGGAACAGACTTTGGGGAGCCCTCATTTTGGTCGCAGGTGTCCTGCTCCTGCTGCAGAACCTGGAGCTTCTCCCCTGGGAGATATGGGGCTTTGTGGGACCGGTTTTCCTCATCGT
>CAYQOI010000156.1:0-7745 GCA_964419085.1 uncultured Cytophagia bacterium
CCCGGAGGCCTTCACCGATGCCTTGTCTGTGGAGCTGACGTTGGACTGCTGTGACCCGGAGGTCGATTCCACGATCAAAATGGTCACGATGTCGCCCACCGTTTTCGCTTTGAAATCGGTGTACAGCGACTGCCGCTTGTAGTTGTCGAAAGTCTGCCCGAAACACAAACTCACCACGCCGAACCACGCCAACACGACCAGCGCAAAAGTCTTTGTTTTCATCGTGCCCTTCCCGCTAAAGATTTACAATCACCGTGGACGAATCCACGATCTTGGCTTCAAATTCCTTTCTGGTCTCCAGGCATTTCACCCGAATCGTCTCCCCGACGGCACCGTCTTGCCTGGCAACTCCCGGCAGCACGATCTCCAGGGCACCCTTGTGGAAGTAGATATCCACGTTGTTTCCGCGCGCCACCACCGGCAAAGGTTCCAACAGGGAATCCGTCAGGATTTCGTCCGCCTGCACAATCCGCCGAGTCCGCTTGCCCACAATCTCCTTCTCCGAAACCTGGACATGCCGGTTCAGTCGAGTGGTCTCCCGGCGCTGCCAGACAAAATCGTCTTTGGTGACCACCGCGTGCCGCGGGAGCTGATGCTTGCTCACCGGCACGTTTCCGAACGTGCGGATGCGTACCTTTAGCCGGAATGCCTGCACCAGTTCGGTTCCTGCGAAGATGCCGCACCGCAAAATCTGGATGCCGCGACGTATCCCTCTCTGCGACGGTAAAACACGGGGCTCACCCGCAGCGGAGAGGGTTTTGACCCGCTGGCTCAAATCCGGGAACTCCACCACCACATCCTGTGCCGGAAGGCGGAGTTTCTCCACCGCGTAATGGGACACCGCGGCGCGAACTCGCCGTGCGAGCTGCGTAGTAGACGCCCGAGATTGCCCGCAAGAAAGCAGCAAAAGCAGAAACAGCGCGCCGAGCCTGATGGAGCGCAAAGGGGAGAATCTCATCGCTTGAGATTATTTGCAATTTCCAACATTTGTTCCGCAGTGCGGATCGCGCGGCTGTTGACCTCGAACGCGCGCTGGGCGACAATGAGGTCCACCATTTCCTGCACCACATTCACATTGGACTGCTCCAGATAACCCTGGAGCACCTGGCCCAGGCCATCGCTGCCGGGGTTGCCCAGAATCGGGTCGCCCGAAGCGGTCGTCTGCTCGAACAGGTTTCCTCCGATGTTCTTCAAGCCCGCGGGATTGATGAATTTCGCCAGCTCGATCTGGCCCACCTCCTGCGGGTCGGTCTCCCCGGCCACAAGCACCGAAACGACGCCGTCCGCGCCCACGTTGATGCTGACCGCATCCTCGGGAATGGAGATGGCCGGTTCCAGTTGCAGCCCGGCCGCGTTAACGATCTGTCCGGTGGAAGAAATGGAGAAGTTGCCGTCGCGGGTGTAAGCGATGGTGCCGTCGGGGCGTTGAATCTGGAAAAAGCCCGCGCCGTCCAGCGCGAGATCCAGCGCATTAGAGGTGTTTACCACATCTCCCTGGGAAAAATTCTTGATGGTGGCCACGGGACGGTTGCCGTGCCCGATCTGCAGCTCTGTGGGTAGCTGCGTGTTTACCTGGTCCACCACCCCCGCGGGCTTGAAGGTCTGGTAAAACAAATCCTGGAACTCGATGTTGCTCTTCTTGAAGCCTGTGGTGTTGGTGTTCGCCAGGTTGTTTGCGATGTTGTCTACCCTCAGACTTTGGGCCAACATGCCCAGCGAGGCTGTACGCAAAGCTCGCAACATTTTCGCTACCTCTCGATTGGTTCCGTTATTTCTTTACGCTCAAATCCAATTATCGCGCTCGTCCGATATCGTTGACGGCTCTGCCCAGCAGCGTATCCTGTGCTTGAATCATCTTCTCGCTGGTGCGAAAAGCGTGCAGGATCTCGATCATCATGGTCATCTCCTCGACGGGATTGACATTCGAATCCTCCAGAAAACCCTGCCGGACCGTCACGCCCTCGGCTTCATTGGGAGTTTTGGTGGGATCCGCAGGCTCAAACAGATTCCCCCCGACCCTGCGGAAATCCTCGGGAGCCTCCACCGCCACGATCTTCAGCCGGTCGACCACATTGCCGTCGAGGACGACTTCACCGGTGTCGTTGATGACAAGCTGCGAGACAGAGTTCTGCTGCAGGTTCAGCTCGATGGGCCCGCCCTGACCCAAAACCGGCAGGCCGTCCAGCGTCGTCAGGATCCCGTCGGCGTTGATGGTGAAGCGGCCGTCGCGGGTGTAGGCTTCGCCCTGGGGTGTTTCCACCACAAACAGGCCCGGCCCCGAAATCGCCACGTCCAGCGGCTGCCCGGTGCCCACCATGGGACCCTGCGAGAAATCGATTACAGCGCCGAGTTCCGGCACATGGGTGCCCGCGGACGTGCCAGCGGCTCCCTTTCCTGCCAGCTTCCGCTGCAATTCGTTTAAGAACAGCGTCTCCCGTTTGAAGCCTTTCGTGCTGATATTTGCCAGATTGTTTGCCACCGCGTCCAACTCGGCCATCCGTGTGACCATGGATTGTGCGGCCATTTCCAATCGATCAAGCATCGTTCTCGTCTCAACTGAAGTGAAACACCTGTTTTTTGGCCGTGTCTCAGGCAACAAGCGTGCCACCCGGCCCGGAAAGGCGAGAACGCGTCATTACTCTTTTAAAATAAAAGAATTAGGATATTTTCTCTTGGGAGGGATTAAGACCGTGCAACCGGTAATTTCTACGGCTCGAACCAGCTGAGACAAGGAAAAATTACCGGCCGGCTTTCAATTCACGTTGAGACGCCGGATATTCTCCAGGAAAGCCTGGCCGTCCCGGCCGATCAGCAGTTCTTTGGAGAGGCCGTCCGGGGACTCGCCCAGTTCACGCACCACGTCTTCCAGGGCCGGCAGAGTGAATTCCGGCTTTTTGGAGCGCACGGCCTTCGACAGAGACGCGATCATCTGGTCGATTTTGATCGCGGATGCCACGCTGGCCAGCTCTGCCGCATTCGAAGTCACTGGCGCCCGATCTTTTCGCTCCTCCGCGTCCGCAAGGGTCTGCCGCAGCGCGTCGATGAACTCCCGGCCACTCAGTGCCGCGGGTTTGGGCGAAGCCCCGGGCTGCGTGCTGACTGCGGCGAGACGCGTTCTTCCGCTCCGTTTCACCACGAAGGAAACCAGCAAGACTACGTCCACCAACACAAAGACTGCGACCAGCGTGAGAAAAAGCAGTTTTCTCTGATCCGCGGCAGCCTCCCGGGGTCGGGTCGGGGTGCCGGGCCCCGCGTCCTCTCCGGGTACCATGAAGCGGGTGAGATCGACTTTATCTGCCAGGTCGACGCCGTACAAGTGGCGCAAGGTGTCGGACGCTGCAGAAGTCGTTGCAGAGCTGGTGTCACGGTCTGCAGGGCTCACCTGCAGCGACGAATCCGGCATCGCGTTCTCTGCAGGCTCTGTAGCGATGGTGCGAGCCACCGCGAGATTGTCCGGTGGGGCTTCCCTTTGCCGGGAAGGATAGATGTCGACCACGACCCGAAACGGCCAATTCAGCGTGTAGGCGTCATAACGCAAATGCCTTCTTTTGAGCAGAATCGTGGCCTTCAAGGAACGTGAGGTTTGCGCATAAGTGACCTTGTGCAAGTAGGGGTCGATCTCCTCGATGGGCACCTCCCGCAAAACCGCGAGGGGGGCCACCGGCTGCACTTCCAGCAAAAGAGAAGAGGTCGTTTCGTCCGGGATGATCCGGAATCTGACTCGGGAATCGAACTGCAGGACCACCCGCGAGTAGGTGCGATGAAAGCCGGTGCGGATATCCACAAGCTCGGATGCGAATGTTGAAGCAGCACCCAGCATCAGCAAGAGCGCAGCGGCTACGAATTTGCGCGCGCGTGGAAACATGTCAAACGGTGATGTCGATCCTTTCGCCTTTGCCGTGATCGGGGGAACGGTCGTCTTCACGCTCCCGACCTCGGGCGTCACCCGCTCGGTCAGGTTGCACATGGGAGATCTCGACGCGCTCTTCCACCTCATGTGGGCTCCTTTTCTTTTTCTTCTGCTCTCGTTTATCCGGCGGCGGACGTCTAGGAGGCTTTTGCCCGATGCGACCGATAATGGTGGTGTCGGGCGTCGCAGGGGTGATGCGGTACTCGTCCATGATGACTACCAGATTTCATGAAATGGGTAACTGTACTTTCATGCTGCGCAGCTCGCTGCGAATGCTCAGGATCGCCTTGCCCAGCAGGCGACTGATGCGCGATTCGGACAAATTCAGCACCTTTCCGATTTCCAGAAGCGTCATTTCGTCGTGGTAGTACATGAGCACGATGAGGCGCTGCCGTTCCGGGAGCCTTTTGATCGCCTCCGTGACCAATTTGAGAATGTTATTCTTGCTGACGAAATCGAACGCGCCGTTGTCGCTTTCGTCTGCAATCACCTCACTCAACCGCAGCTCATCGCCACCCGAATTGTGGGTCTGATCCAGCGAAACCATAAAGTTCAACTGTGCCAATTCCAGCAGCCGGTGGCATTCTCGCAAGTCGACCCGCATGGCATTGGCGATCTCCAGGGCCGAGGGTTCACGATTCAGCTTCAGGGTCAACTCGGAAATGGTGTTTTCCATCTCTCGGAGTTTCGCCCGATCCCCGCGACTGACGACATCGATCTGCCGCAGATAATCCAGGATGTTTCCCCGCACGCGCCAGGTTGCGTAGGTTTTGAAACTGGTGTTCTTGCTCACATCGAAATCGTCCAGCGCCCGGATCAGCCCCACGACACCTGCGCTGTGCACATCCTCGAGTTCCATCTTGTTCCGCACCGACAGGTTCAGCCGGCCGATGACGTACTTCACGATGGGAATAAACTTGACGATGACCTGCTCGCGCAGTTTTGGATCCCGGGTTTTGATGTATTCGCGAACGAGATCCTCGTTGTTCACTTTTTCGCTCCTGCTTCCCGTTCTCGAACAAGAACAAACCGCAAGCCGATGAAGAACGCGATCAACACGCTGTAGAACCCCACAAACACCAGGGCTGCACGGATCAAGCTCACCTGGAATGAGATCTCCTTGGCCATGCAAATGATGAACGTGACCGCGGAGACGAACAGACTGAGTTTCAGAACAAACTTCGTTAACATCAGCTTAATATAAGCCTTGCAATCTCTTTTTTGTTCGCTAAAAGTATATCGTCAGGAACGCGCTGCCCATTAGTGAGAAAGGAGATGGGCAACTCCACCGTCCTGGCGATATTCAGAATATTGCCCAACCTTGAGGTCTCGTCGACCTTCGAAGCGACCAGGCGGTTGACCGACAAGGTCGAAAACGCCTCGATGGCATCCACCAGGCTGTCCGTGCGGGTGGAGACGGACAGCACCAGGTGCAACTCGTCGGGCCGCCTTATCCTTAAGAATCGTTCCAGTTCTTCCAAATGTTGAGTGTTTCGCGGACTTCGACCCGCGGTGTCCACGAGAACAACCTCATGACTCTGGAATTTCTCCATCGCACTCTGGAACTCCCGGGGCTCGTACACGATCTCCAGCGGGAGCTTGGCCAGCGCGGCAAAAGTCTTCAACTGCGCCGCAGCCGCAACCCGGTAGGTGTCGATGGTGATGAGCGCGACCCTTCGCTTGCCGTAGAATTGCGGATGCGTGGCCAGCTTGATGATGGTGGTGGTCTTTCCCATGCCTGTGGGCCCCACCATACAGATCACTTTCGGTCGATCCTCGGGCACGCTCAAATCGTCATTCACCCTTATTTGGCTGCTGACCTCCCTTTGGAGCTCCTCGCGTATCCGGCGGTCGCTTTTGAGCCGGTCTTCGCCCAGCCGCGGATGGATTTTGTGGATCAATTCCGCGGCCAGGTCTTCATCGAAACCCTTTTCATCCACCAGAAAACGCAGCGTGTCCGGGAGCAGAATCATTTTCGAGTAGCGCATGTAGTCGGACAGATGGCCGATGCTTGCCTTGAGCTCGTTGAGCTCGTCTTTGATTTCCATCACGGTCTTGTCCGGCTGCAGCTTCCGCACCCGGGGCAGATTGTCCGGGCTGTAGAACGCCTTTTGCGCGGCAGGGTCGACAGTTTCCACCGCCGCGGCCTTTTCGGAGGTCACCGTAATTTCGATGAGATCCTCATCCGCGCCCGACAACCCCCTGGCCTTCACCTTTTGCGACTTCAAAACGAGCGCGTCGTCGCCGAAATATTCCTTGGCCAACTCCATGGCTTCGCGCATGGTGGGCGCCTTGAATTTCTTAATCATAGTTTGTCACCCCCACGCTTCCCACAGTGTTTATTACGATGTGCGGCAGCAGCTCTGCCAGCGACAGCACCACCAGGTCCGGAAAGACCGGCTCGAAAAAGCGCTTGATGTAGCGCCGTACCGCAGGGCCGGTCACCAGAATCGCTTTGCTCCCAACAGCCAAAAGCTCCTGAATACGCTCGGACGCCTGCTTGTAAATCTCGTTCATGGCGGTGGGCGAGAGGCCGAGATTCTGCCCCAACTGTTTTCCCGCGTTGATCTGCTGCATGACGTACTCTTCGAAATTCGCGTCGAGGGTCATGGCCGTGATTTCGCCTTTCTCGTCTTTGTACATGTTGCTGATGGTTTCCATCAGCGCCATGCGCACATACTCGGTGAGCAGGTCCGGGTCTTTGGTGCTGGCCGCGCGGTCAGCGATGGCTTCCAGAATGGTCGGCAAATCCCGGATGGGAACCCGCTCTTTCAGCAGATTGCGCAGCACGTTTTGAATGGTCCCCACGGTAGTCAGATTGGGCACCAATTCCTCCACCACCGCGGAATGCTCTTCTTTGAGGTTATCCAGGAGACTTTGTACCGCCTGACGGTCGAGGATCTTGTGCGCGTTGTTTTTCAACACTTCCATCAGATGGGTGGAGACCACGGCCGAGGCATCGACTACGGCGTACCCCTTTAATTCGGCCTTCTCTTTCTGCTCTTTGTTCAGCCAGCAGGCGGGGAGATTGTAGGTGGGGTCCTTGGTCTTGATGCCCTCCAACTCGTCATCTTCCCCTTCGGGGGTAAGCGCAAGATAGTAGCCGGTCATGACCTCGCCGGTGGCAACCATGTTTCCCTTGATTTTGATCACGTACTGGTTGGAATTGAGCTGCACATTGTCGCGAATACGGATGGGAGGGACGACGATGCCGAGGTCCTGAGCCAACTGTTTGCGAATCATGGTGATGCTGTCCAGCAGGTCGCCGCCCTGGTTGACATCGATAAGCGGGATGAGGCTGTAACCGATCTCGATTTCCAGCGGATCCACGTGCAGGTAACTTTCGATAGTTTCCGCGGGTGCCGGTTCCTCGGCCGGCTCTTCGGACGTCTCCTGCCGCGCCAGGTGTTCCACCACACCTTGCGACAGATACCCCAGACCGATGGCCGCACCGCCAAGCAAGAAGAACGGAATCGTGGGCAGACCGGGGACCATGCCCATGAGCAACAACACCCCGCCCGAGATGTAGGTGGCACGCGGCTTGGTCAAAAACTGCGTGGTCATCGTGTCGGCGAAGGTTCCGTCCGAGGCCGCCCGGGTGACGATAATGCCGGCCGAGGTGGAGACCAAGAGCGCGGGAATCTGCGAGACCAACCCGTCGCCCACCGTCAGGATGGTGTAGGTGGAAAGCGCGTCGCTCACGGTCATGCCCATTTGCAGCACCCCAATGATCAGACCGCCGAGAATGTTGATGGCCGTGATGAGTAAGCCGGCGACCGCGTCACCACGCACAAACTTGCTTGCGCCGTCCATGGCGCCGTAGAAGTCCGCCTCC
>CAYQOI010000157.1:0-7745 GCA_964419085.1 uncultured Cytophagia bacterium
GGGATAAGGCGCCGGATTGGATTCAACACAAACGGATCGATGCGGTGATGAACTACCCCTTTGCCTACGCCGTGGTAGATTTCTTCATCGCACGCAAGCGGCAAATCTCGGTGTCGGAATTCGACCGGCGGCTGCGTCAACTGCGCGAGACCTACCCGGGTAGCACGGACCTCATTTTGATGAACCTGGTGGACAGCCACGACACCGACCGGATTGCCAGCATGATCAAGAATCCCGACCGCAACTACGACCGTCAGGCCGGCCTGCGCGACAATCCCAAATATGACCCCACCGCACCTACGCCGAGGGAGAAGCGTATTCAAAAGCTCATCGCGACATTTCAGATGACCTACGTGGGCGCGCCGGCCATCTATTACGGCGATGAGGCCGGCATGTGGGGCGGCGATGACCCGGACGACCGCAAACCCATGCTGTGGCCCGACCTGCAGTACGAAAACGAAACTTACCGAAGCGTCCGTCCTGATTTGCACCAGTCAGATCCGGTGAGATTCGATGCGGAGCTTTTCGATTACTACAAGAAGCTCATCGGACTCCGCCATGCACACCCTTCGCTGCGATTCGGCGATTTCCGCACCCGTCTGGTTGACGACAAAAGACGGGTCTTCGCCTACTCGCGCACCTACCGCGGCGACAAGGTGTTCGTTGTCTTGAACAATAGTCCCGAAGAGCAGACGGTACAGGTTCAGACCGACTGGGGGGAGGGGCAATTGGTCGAGAAGCTCAGCGGTCAAACCCTGTGGGTGAAAGATCAGCAGGTGGGCGTCAGTCTCCCCGCGTACGGCGCCGCGATTTTGGTGCAAGAGTAAGGCGAGATCGCTCATGAACTGTGGCGGCGGTCCGAACCAATTTCTGAGAAAAACCCGGAGGGAAGATGAGTCCGATTGATTACGCAATAGTGATTCTGTATATGGTGGCAATGGTCGTGGTAGGGTTGATCATGCAGCGGAAGGCGTCACAGGGGATCGATTCCTATTTCCTGGGCAATCGCAATCTGCCCTGGTGGGTGCTGGGCGCCTCGGGCATGGCGTCGAACCTGGACGTGAGCGGAACGATGATCAACACCGCGTTTGTGTTCGCCATGGGCGCAAGCGGATTTTTTGTGGAGATTCGCGGAGGCGTCACCCTGATCATGGCCTTCTTGATGATTTTTCAGGGCAAATGGAACCGCCGGGCACAAGTCATGACCCTGGCCGAATGGATGCACTTTCGCTTCGGCAAAGACCGGGAAGGCGACGTCGCCCGCATCATCGCGGCGGTTTCCATCATCATCGTCACCATTGCGATGATCACCTATTTCGCCATCGGGTCCGGTAAATTTGTAGGCGAATTCCTCGGTATTCCGTCGTTCTGGGGTTTTTCATCGCAGTTTTGGGCTGCAACCCTGATGATCGTTCTAGCGATGATCTACACCGTGGCCAGCGGTCTTTACGGGGTGGTCTGGACCGACGTGTTCCAGGGGATCCTGATCTTCGGGACCATCTTTTATATCTGCGCCGTGGCGTTCACCCACTTCGTCCTGCCGGAGAGCTTCATGGTTTCGGTGCCCTTGCGAGACGGCGGGTTCCAGGCTATCGCGACGACGCGAGACGCCTGGACGAGCATCATTCCGCACTGGAAATTGGATTTCGCACCGGAGACGACCTATTCCATCTACAATCTCTTCGGCGTCGCTATCCTGTTCTACCTGCTCAAGGTCACCATCGAGGGCAGCGGCGGGACCAGCCAGTACATGATTCAACGCTTTTTCGCCTCCCGCAGCGACCGGGAATCCGGTCTACTTTCGCTGTTTTGGACCTTCTTGCTGTCGTTTCGCTGGCCGTTCATCATGGCCATCGCGATCATGGGCGTGGTTTTGGGAACGCAGCAAGGCGTGATTCAGGACCCGGAAACGGTGCTGCCGGTGGTGATCAACGAATTGGTCCCGGCGGGGATAAAAGGGTTGCTGGTGGCCGGCCTGATGGCCGCGGCGATGTCCACCTTCGACTCCACCGTGAACGCAGGCGCGGCCTACTGGGTGAAAGACATCTATCAGGCTTACATCAACCCACAGGCCTCAGAGCGAAAATTGATGTTGCACAGCCGGGTTTCATCGGTCATTCTGGTTGTGTTGGGATTGGCATTTATGCTCGCCATCCGCAACATCAACGAGATCTGGGGTTGGATCACTTCGAGCCTGGGCGCGGGGCTGTTGATCCCCACCCTGGCCCGATGGTACTGGTGGCGGATGAACGGTTATGGCTTTGCCGCAGGCACGGTTGCCGGTATGGTGGCGGCGGTCATCCAGAGGGCGGTCGCGCCGGATATTCCCGAGTACTTCGCTTTCATCGTCGCGACCGTCTCTTCTTTCGCAGGGATGGTGATCGGGACTTACCTGTCGAAGCCGACAGACGAATCCGTGCTGTTCGAGTTCTACAAACGGACACGACCTTTCGGGTTTTGGGGTCCTATCCGTCGAAAGCTGGCGCCAACGGTGTTGGCGCAAATCGACACGGAGAATCGCCGGGACAAACTTTCCACCTTTTTTGCCGTACCGTGGCAGGTGGTGCTCTTCCTCACCGGGATGGCGTTTATCATGCGGCGATGGGATGAATTCGGGTGGCTTTTCCTGGTTCTGGCTGCACTCTCCGCAGGCCTGTATTTCAACTGGTTCCGCCACCTTTCAGAGGAGGTAGAAGTCAAGTGAGCTGTGTGGAACCAAAAGCGACCTGGGGAGAACACAAATCTTGAAAGAACAAGGGTCTTCTGTACGGCTTTTTTTCTGCTTTGTCGCCGCGTGGGGCTGCCTTTCCGTCGCGTGTGTTCATCCCCACGATGAGATTCGTGACCTCATCCAGCCCATCCGGCTGGTGGCGGGCAAAGCGGACACCGTGTTGGTGTCCGACCTGTTTTACGCCAACGACTACCCGGTGGCGTTCAAACCCAACCCGTATCTACAGCTCCACTACGACAGCAGGACGCAGCGCCTGGTCCTCAGCCCGGAGGAGAACTTTGAAGGGTTCACGCTGCTGGCCTTCACCCTGAATGGGGAGGAGTACGTCATTCCCGTGACCTCGCGCATCCGCCAGAAGCACATTTTCCGGCATCGTCCACGCCATGCGCCCAAGCGACGCATGAACGTCATGGGCAGTTTCAACGACTGGAACCGCAATAGCCTGCCGATGCGCGATCCGGATGGGGATGGCGTCTACGAAATTGAGGTAGAGTTGGACCCGGGGCAGCATCTCTACCAATTCGTCCTGGACGACGAGGAGTACTTCGACCCGGCCAATCCGAATCGGGTGGAGAACGGATTCGGCGGTTACAACTCCGTTCTCGTCATCCCGCCGCGCTACCGAGAACCCGCAATCCTGCATGTTTTGGGGTACCAGCACACGGCTCAAGAAACACGTCTTCAGTTTCTGTACGAGAGGAAAAAGCAGCCCAGAACGCTGCAGCGCTCAGATGTCTTCGCGTTGCTGGGAAACCGGCCACTCTCCCCAAATAACGTCACCGTCTCCGGCAACCGCGTTGAGGTTCGTCTAAACGGACAGGCGCTGCGCGGACAAAAGACTCTGCGCGTCGTGGTGGCACAAGGTGGTCAGACCACCAACATCCAGACCATCCCCTTGTCAGAGGGGGTTCCGCTCTCTGATGTTCAGTCTTCTTTTAGCTGGCAGGACGCGATCATCTACTCCATCATGATCGACCGCTTCCGGGATGGGGACAAAGACAACGACCGGCCGGTGGTGCACGACAGCCTCTCTCCCAAGCTGAATTACATGGGGGGAGACCTCCAGGGAATCCTCGATAAACTCAACGAGGGCTACTTCGACTCGTTGGGGGTCAACACGCTCTGGCTCTCGCCGGTAAACGACAACACCGAACACGCGTACCGGGAGTGGCCTGCACCACATCGCTATGTCACCGGTTATCATGGGTATTGGCCTGTGCATCACCGGAAAGTGGAAGCGAGATTCGGAAACATGGCCCTCCTGCAAGAGCTGGTCGCCACCGCGCATCGGCACAACATCAAGGTCTTGCTGGATTTCATCGCCAACCATGTCCACATCGAGCATCCGTTCTACCGCGAGCATCCGGACTGGTTCGGAACCCTGGAGCTTCCTGATGGGCGCAAGAACATCCGTTTCTGGGATGAATTCCGCCTCACCACCTGGTTCGAGCCATTCTTGCCGTCCTTCGACTACCTCGGTTCTGCGGAGGCATTGCGTGTTATGACGGATAACGCGGTCTGGTGGCTGGAGCAAACCGGGGTGGACGGATTTCGCCACGACGCGGTGAAACACATTCCGCACCGTTTCTGGCGTACCCTGACGCGCAAGATCAAACGGGAAATCGAAAGACCGGAGAAGCGGAAAATTTTCCAATTGGGCGAAACGTTCGGGAGCTACAAGTTGATCAGCTCATATGTGAACAACGGTCAGCTCGACGCACAATTCAATTTCAATTTGTACGACACCGCGCTGTATGTTTTTTTGACTCCCGCGGCTGATTTTTCCGTGCTTGCGGCGGAAATCCAGAAAGGCTTTTCGGTCTACGGGGCCAATCATCTCATGGGGAATATCATGGACAGCCACGACAAAGTGCGCTACATGGCTTACGCGGACGGTGACTTGCCGCTGTTCAGCGGTGACGCAGTCGAGGTGGGATGGCAGCATCCACCTGAAGTGGATCATGGGGAGAGCTACCGAAAAGCGGAACTGTATCTCGCGTATCTGCTGACCATCCCGGGCATTCCGGTGCTCTATTACGGCGATGAGATCGGCATGACAGGCGCCGCCGACCCGGACAATCGCCGGATGATGCGCTTCGGCGAGCAACTCACCGCAGCGGAAAAGCAGATGCTCCTGGGTGTCCGTCGACTCATTCACCTGCGAAAAGATCACTCCGCACTGCGTCACGGTGATTTTCAGACCCTGCTGGCCAACCGCCACTGCTTTGCCTATCTGCGCAGCGACATGAATGAGAGGGTTTTGACGGTTTTGAACAAATCCGGCCGAACGCAGGACGTGCGAATTCGCCTGCCAGAGGCGTACGGCCCGCAGACCGCCGTCGATCTGGTCGATGGGCAGAGCACACCTCTGCAGGATTCTACGCTTTCGATTCGAGTGCCCGCATTTGGATGGAAGATCCTGGAGATACGTTAGAAATGAACCGTTCCCACGAGGACACGCCGGGTCTGCGGCCCAATGAGAATTGGGTGCCCGAGTGGGCCGCGAAGGTCGTTTGGTACCAGGTTTTTCCCGAACGCTTTTGCAACGGCGATCCCAACAACGATCCGACCCTCGCGGATATCAAAGGAGCGTACCCGCACGATGATTCGAGTCCCTGGCAGATTCATCCATGGACGTCTGATTGGTATGAATTACAGCCGTATGAACGACTCAATGGCCGAAGCATCTGGTTCAACATTTTGCGACGACGCTATGGAGGCGATTTGGAAGGCATCCTCGAAAAACTCGATTACCTCCAGGAGCTCGGGATCGGTGCAATTTATCTGAACCCCGTGTTCGACGCGCCTTCGCATCACAAATACGACGGCGCCAGTTACCACCATATCGACCCCAATTTCGGTCCCGATCCCCGCGGGGACCGCCGGCTCATGGCACAAGAAACGCCGGATGATCCCGCAACCTGGGTCTGGACCGCGGCGGACCGGATGATGCTGCAACTGATTGGAGAGCTTCATCGCAGAAAGATGCGCGTGATCTTCGATGGCGTGTTCAATCACATGGGGGTAAACAGTTGGGCGTTCCAGGACGTCCTTGTCCGGCAAAGAGAATCACGCTTCAAAGACTGGTTCAAAATCCGTTCCTGGGATGATGAGGGCAAGAAAACCAAATTTGCGTACAAAGGCTGGTGCGGGGTCCGCGATCTTCCGGAGTTCAGGCAAGACGCCCGCGGCATCGTGGACGGACCGAAACAGTACATCTACGCAGCCACCCGGCGATGGATGGATCCCGATGGCGACGGCAATCCTGAGGACGGCATCGACGGCTGGCGTCTGGACGTCGCGTTCTGCATCGCCCACCCGTTCTGGCAGGAGTGGCGGGAATTCGTCAAGACCATCAATCCGGACGCGTACTTGACCGCCGAGGTGATCGACCCGCCGGAGGTTTTGCAGCCGTACCTGCGCGGCGACGAATTCGACGCGGTCATGAATTACAATTTCGCGTTCAGTTGTTCCGAGTATTTCGTGCGCAGACAGGTGACCACTACCGAATTCGATGGGTCTCTGCGAGATTTGCGCCAGGCCTTCCCTCCCTGCGTGGCTTACGTGATGCAAAACCTACTGGACAGCCACGACTCCGACCGCATCGCGTCGCACATCGTGAACCGCGACCGGGTGGACTACCGAAATTGGCTGCTCCACATCAAGAAATCCAAGGCCAAGAATCCCGACTACGACACCCGAAAGCCCACACCACAGGAGAGAAAGATTCAAAAACTGCTGGCCGTTTTTCAGATGACTTATGTGGGCGCGCCCATGGTCTACTACGGCGATGAGGCCGGCATGTGGGGCGCCAACGACCCGGATTGTCGCAAGCCCATGCTCTGGCCCGACCTGGAGTACGCGGCGGAAGCCTTCCTGCCGGATGGCCGCAAGCGCGAGAAACCCGACGAGGTGGCATTCGACCAAGAGCTTTTCAGCCACTACCGCAAGCTCATTCGCATTCGCAACCGTTATCCGGTATTTCAACAGGGCGACTACCAAACGCTGCTTACCGATGATGGCCGGAAGGTCTACGCTTTTTTCCGCGCACTAAACGAGCAGCGTGCCGTGGTTGTGCTCAACAACGGCGATGCAGGGCAGCGGGTGCGGCTGCCTAAAACCGCGGGCCGTCGCTGGCACGATTTGCTCAACGACGCAGACGTTTTCCAGGATGCAGACGGGTGCTTAGAAGTTGTGGTCGAACCGAGATGGGGAGCCATCTTGCTGGCAGAGCAGGGGGGAGAGGCGTGAAAGGGGGCCAGAGGCGAGTGCTGGCTTTGTAGATGAATGTGTTCCAGGCAAGATTTTGGAATACCGGACCATGAGAAAGTTGCTGTTGAAGTAAAACAAAAAAAGAGTGTGAAAAATGTCGAGTTTTGGTTTTCATAGACTACAATCTATTCGGCTCCTCTTCATCGGTTGCCTGGCGTTCGCCCTTCCCTTGCGTGCTCAGGTGGTCACCTCCATTCCGCCCTTTCCTACCATCGACGATTCCGTCATCGTGCTCTTCAATGCAAAGGAGGGCGACGGCGGCTTGCAGGGCTTCACCGGCCGGGTGTTTGCCCACACCGGCGTGATCACCACTGCCAGCGTAAACCTACACGACTGGAAGCATGTCATCGGGACCTGGGGCGACAATTCGGTGCAACCCGAACTGGAACGCGTGGGCGAGGATCTCTGGCGACTCAACATCGGCGACATACGCAGCTTTTACGGCGTCGGGCCGTCCGAGACCGTGCTCAAGCTGGCCTTTGTCTTCCGCAGCAAGGACACGCAACGCACCGGCCGGGACATAGGGGGGGCGGACATTTTTCTCGATCTCGCCACCGGTGATGTCACTGTGGCGCTGCTTCAGCCGCAGGTGAGCAACCGTTTTGGGAAACCGGAACGCACGCCTTTCTTCGCTGACGAACAGGACACCGTCGATATCGTGGCGGCGGCCTCGCTGAAAGAAACCCAGCTCGCATCGTTTTCCCTGACGGTGGATGGCAACCCGGTCGCGGAAGTCCAGACC
>CAYQOI010000158.1:0-790 GCA_964419085.1 uncultured Cytophagia bacterium
TGTTGCTGGCGAGACTGCAGCGCCTTTTTGCGCTCACGGTCTCTGTTCCTCAGATAATCCTTGAACTCGTCAACGGATAAGACTTCGCCGCCGGGCACTTGAATGCCCGCAACCCGCTGCACCGGCAGGCGCTCGCCGTATTCGTAGGCTTTGCGTCTGCTCTTGGCCTTGAACTTCAGCACGTGCCCATCGATGACGACGTTGGTGGCCTTGATCTTCCCGCCATCCCGCAAGATGATGGTGACCTCGTCGGCTTTCCCGGCCCGCGCGGAGCCAGCCAAACCGAGCTCCAAGATGAAGAAAAGCGAAAAGATAAGGATCGGAGTGAGCTTGAATCTGCACATGCCCCATCCCTCCGAAAAAACGCTTGTTAGCTAAAAGCGAAATGCAACAGAAATGAACACCTTGTTGATCTTGACGTCTTCCACGTACCGGCCGATATCTTCACTCTGCAGAGTTTGCTCGGCCGCGTTGTCGTGAAATCGTTTCCAAAACCCGTGGACGTACGCGATGTCCAGCTTCACCTGTTTGTCCAGCAAGAGGCCGACTCCGGCGGAGTAGAACTGTTTGTCTTCATCCGGGTCCGCATTTTCGAAAACCGAGGGATCGCGGAAGTAACCCGCCCGAAAACTCAGGCCCGTGAGCGGCAGGGTGAACTCCCCGCCGAGCCGGATGCGGGTGGTGGCACGGTACGTATCTCGAATGATGCGATTGGCGGACGTCTGGGTGAACTGGCTGTCGGGCGGCTCGGTCTTGTACTCGATCTGCGACCAGTCGTTGTATTCCAGAT
>CAYQOI010000158.1:800-7719 GCA_964419085.1 uncultured Cytophagia bacterium
CGATTTGATTCGATATTCGAAGATACCGGTAGCCAGGGAATCGCTGAACGTGCCGTCGTCGAAATTCAAGGTCTCCCTGGTTGACCAATCTTCCTCGACCTTGAAGGTCACCGGCGTGGTGATGGCCGCCCCGAACCGCAGGATTCCGCCCGCCCGGTAAAGCGCTCCGAGCTTCGCGTTGAAGCCGGTGATATCGGTGTTCAGGCCATCCTCTTCCGTGAAGTCTTGAAAGGTGTAGATATCGTCGCGATCGACCTCACGAAAGGTGCGACCAAAATCGGTCCCCCCGGTCCAGAAATTCAGTCCCGCGCCCAGGGAGATGTTGCGCGTGACATCCACCGCGCCCGAGAAAACCCAGGCATTCAGGCCGCCCGTTTCGATTTCCTTAAACGCCTGGTTCACCCGGTCGTCCGGGGTCTGGTTGAACGCGCGGAAATCGAAATTGGAATCGTAGGTCTTGATGCGATTAAAGCCAAAAGAAAACACCAAACTTCCCCGCACAGTGGGGACCGGATAGGCTACGCCCAGGCTCTGGAACTTGGTGAAATTCTCTTCGTCCCGGTCGCGATTGACACCGAATGCCGCGTTGTTCTCCAGCAGCGCGACGTTGTTTTTGCGCATCAGGTGGGTCAGGGACCCGTAGACCTCGATGCGCCGGATATTTGCCAGCGCAGCCGGATTCCAAAAAGATGCAGTGTAATCCCCACCCACAGAGCTAAAGGCCCCGCCCATCGCAATGGCCCGGGCGCCGGGCCCCAATTGAAATCCCAGCGAAAAGATTTCCTCTTGCGCCCGGCCGGGCAGAGACGCGGTGAGAACCATGGAAACGGCGGCCAAAAGAACAGCGAGTTTGCACTGCGCGCTCATCGTTTGCACTCCCTCACTATTGGTTGAACGCGTGAATCCTTAGCGTTTTGTCCGTCTACGACTGCTGGAATGCCCGAAAGAGCCATGCTTGCGGCTCGTACTTCTTCCATAGGAGCCGCTCGAACGAAAAGTGTGACCGCTGCCTCGGAAACTGCTTTTCGAAGATCCCCGGTAACTCCGATGGTAGTGGTTACTGGCGGCTTTCTTGCTTCCCTTTTTCACCACCTTCGGCGGCGGTGTTTTCTTCACACTTCGCCGCGCCCGCGTCATCGACCCTTTGCTGGTGGTTTTGGGAACTTTCTTGAGCCGCGTCGGTCGCGTGGCCACTTTTGGCGTGCGTTTGATAGTGCGCGTACGGAGTCCGCGAGGGGACGCATCCCTGCTCTTCTTGCCACCCGATTCGGACCCTCGCAACATGGTCTTGTTGATGTTGAACACCTCCGGATTGGGATTTGACTGTGAGGTCGCGGTCTTGTTTCTGGTGTCGGCCTCTTTGTTGCTCCGGCCTCTCTTGTGCCGCCGCGCAAACTTGTTCGTCGAGGTGTGAAACCGCGAGCTTCTGCCGAATTCCTCATCGGTGAGACTGTGCGATCTATCTCTGCGCACCCGACGACGGGTGGCGGTGCTGGTGGCCGCGCCGTCCGAACCGTCGGAACCGTGCGTCGACCTGCGGCCGCCCTCATAGCCAAAGTCATCGTGTCTGGTCCCGCGCCGGGAAAAGCCACGTCGCTTGAACGGCGTGGTGTGTACGTTGACCCGCGAAAAATGAACCGGGTGAAAACCGGGGAAGAAGCGATGCCCGAAGCCGAAATATGCAAAGCCGTAATTGAAACCGAAGCCGTAGAAAAAGGGATCGTAAAATCCGTAGAAGTATGGATCATAAAAGCCTACATGCACAAACACGTGGCTCGAATAAGGCGGATAGTAACCGAAGAACAATGGGTCGTAGAAAAACGGATCATAGAAAAATGGATCATAGAAAAACGGGGAGAAGAACGGATCATACGCCCAGGCACCATAATAGTAGTTGTTAAAATAGTACCGTCGGGTCACATGTACATCTTCGTAGTCTTCCTCTTGCTCTTCCTCATACTGCCCTCCGTATTCTCCTTCTTCCTCCTCTCCCTCATAGTACTCTTCGGAGCGGCCCTGCTGACCGTAGTGCTCTTCCACCTCGTACTCTTTCTCGCCCTGAGCCGTCTCTGGCTTCGCCAGTTGTGTGTAGCAGCCGGAAAAGATGAAAATTGCCCCGAAAAGCAGCAGAGCAAGCAGGCTGACTCGTCTTATGAGCTTTATCATATCACTCACTCCTTAATTGTTGCCCCAATTGCCGCACACTGATTTGCAATTGTCATGCCACACCGATAGACACGGCTTTCCGCGTCTATTATACTAACCACCTGGCTGACAAATTAGTTCTGCGGAAATTTTAGCTCCTTGCGCTGGAGAAATGAGTATAGCGACTTAGCGCCTAGTGTTAACTAAGTTAGCAGTTCCTATTTTCGCAGATCGAAGCGATAGGGCTGGGAAATCCAGAAGCTCACCGCTTTGTTTCCCTCTTTGGCGGGATAGAAACGGCTACCGTAAGCTGCATCCACCGCGGCCTGCGCGCACTTCTCACTTCCGGTGGTGTTTTCCACCACCACCACCTCTGTGACACGCCCTTTCTCATCCACGTGGATGCTGAGCTTCACCACCCCGTGTACGCCTTTCTTCTTTTCCTCCTCGGGAAATTCGGGAAAAACCCAGGCGATGGGTCGCGGCGGCGTGATGGCCACACCCGTTGGGGCCTGGATGCCGTCCGGGGTGTCGGCAAAAATGTTGGTGTACTTCAGCGTGGTTTCTTCGATGGTCACGTCTTCGGGAATACTCTCATCTTCGGAAGGAACCGGCACCGTCGGCTTGGGCGGCGGGGGTGTGCGCCGAATCTGCCGGGTAACGGGAATGTTCTCGGCGGTAATGGTGATCTGCGGCGGAGGCTTTTGGTCGGGATGTACCTCGATGCGCGGGGAAAGATAAACCAGCAGATTGAAAAAAGCCAACGTGACCACCAACGCCCGCTTGATGTTCAGGGTGTACGATTCCGGCCAATCGGCCAGCACCTTTTTGAATTCGACGTTCAATTGCGCCTCGACCCGCGGTTCACGCTAAATCACCTCCAGGTCAGCCGCAGGCAGCCACCCCACCTTCCCGTCCGCGAGCCGGATTTTTACCCAATCCAGCGACCGATCTTTTATCTGGACCTTTACGCCTTCGTGGAGGGTGAACACATCCGTGCCCGCCTCATCCGGTGCGCTTTTCACATCCACTTTCTGCGCCACGACGATGGCTTCTTCTCTGGTCTCCTCTTCGTACACCCGCGACGCCAAAAGGGTCGCGCTGAAAACCAGGAGGAACCCCGCCGTGAACAGCGCGGCCCTGGCGAGCCGGCTGTGCCGAAACGCCTTTAACAAAACCCGAAAAGCCAGGAAGAGCATAAACAACAAGTAGAAAGCCAGAGTCAGCACGGTCAACGTTTGTAGACTCAGCAGATGCGCCAGCTTCCCCCACCACGCCGACAGAAAGAATTGCGGCAACTCCTGGATCCGGTCCACGGTGGAGAGCCGGGCGAGCTGCAAATTGAACTCGATGTCGTCGCTTTCAGGGTTGAGCCGTTTGGCGCGCTCGAAGTTCAAGATGGCCTTCGCCAACTGATGGTCCTTGAAATAGGCATTCCCGAGATTGTAATAGAGCTCCCAGCTCTCGTAGCCCAGATTCGCGATCTGCTCATACGCGGCAATGGCAGCGCGGTAGTCGCCGTCCTGGTAGGCCTGATTGCCGCGCACGAACAGCGCGTCCGGCTCATCGGCGAGCGCAAAACTGCTACCCAACGCGATGGCCAACCAACCCAGAATCAGCCAAAGAGGAGCACGAGTCAGTTTGCCTGTCATATTTCTCTCTCCAGCGCGATAATGGCCTTTCTCGCTTTGTCGAAAAACGCCTTCATCTCATCCCTGTCGGCCTCGGTGGGGGCAAACCGTTTGTAGTCGCACGTCTGGAGACAATCGATGTAGTTGGAAACCGTTTCGGCCTGTATTCCGCGCTCTCGCAACATCGTTTCCACCTGGTCGGTGATAAGCCCGGCTGCCGCGACATTGAACTTGTCGCCGATGTAGCCCATCAGTGCGCTGGAAACCTCGGCATAAAACGCCTTCGATTCGCCCTCGCCGAGCTTCTTCTGGGCTTTTTTCAGCCGCTTCAAAGCCATTTGGTTGGCCTTGCGACTGCGCGCGTAGGCAACGTCGGCCTGTACTCGTTCCACATGCCGGCGGTATCCCACCGCACCTGCCAGCGCGAACAAAGGCAGGACCAACAAAGCATAGAAAATCGCGCTCTTGTAAAATACCCGGCCCACGCGTTTGAATTCCGGCATCCTTATTTGAATAAAACGAATATCCTTCCCGATAAATTTCACATCTTCCTTGGACGCGGCCATCCCGACGTTGGAGAACTGCTGCGCGCCCTTTTCCACCGACACCCTGATGGGATCCGTGGTCAACGTCCGGTAACTCTTGCTGGCCAAATCGAAATAGCTGAACCGGATCGGTTTGATGACCTGCTCCCCCGCAAAGCGCGGAATCATGACATACTCGAACGTCTTGTTTCCGGTGATCGCGGCGCCCTTGCGCGTGATGCTCTCGTTGATTTTCGGGTCGTAGACCTCGAAATCCGCGGGGAAATTCACCTTGGGCTGCGGTAGGATCTTGATGTTTCCGGAGCCGGAGATGTCCACGCGCAGCGTCACCGCTTCGTTGGTTTTCACTCTGCTCTTGTCCACCGCGGCGCGCAGGGAGAAGCTTCCCACCGCACCGCTGAAATCGGCCGGTCGCCCATTTTCCGGCAGCGGCAGCACCTCGATCTGCACGGGGTTCGCTCGAATCACCCGACGCTCGCTGCGCCCGAAGAACGGGTCGTCGAAAAAGCTGTCGAAAAGATCGCGACGGCGGCGCCGCGGGAGCTGCACCTCACATTCGATGACCAGGGGTTCCACGGTCTTCTCCCCGGGTCCCTGGGGAAACAGCGCCAACTTTTTGATTTCGGCCACCCGGTACTGGCGGCCGTTCACCACCTCCGTGTACAGTCTGGGTCGCTGAGGCAGTTCGAACTCTTCGGACCAAAACCCAACCATGTTCGGAAGCTGAGAAATCCCGTAATTGGTCACGTTCACCGCGGTGTAGATTTTGTACGAGACCACCACAGGCTCATTCTGGTAAACGCGACGTTTGCTCACCGTCGCCTTGAGAAACAGAAGCTCGGACAGATCGTTCGATGCCTCCCGCCTTCCACGATTCTGCCCGGCCTGCGGCGGACCACCTCCTGACGTTTTCACAATCTCGATCTCGATGGGGTCGCTGCTGATCGTCCTGCCCTTGTAGCGCAGGACAATTGCGGGAATCCTGAATTTGCCCACTTTGGTGGCGATGAAGTGGTGTGTGTAGGTCTTGGAGACCGTCATCCTGCCGTTAACGATCTGGATGTTCTGGGAACTGCTGCTGCCGATAAACGTGGCAAAGGCCGTGAGGTCGGGGAGGTCTGGCTGCGGCACTCTGTTGGCATCCGTGCCGGACAACTCCACGTTCAGCTCGAATTGCTGATTTACGCCGATGGTGGTACGGTCCACATACGCGTTGAGTTCGAGATTCTGGGCGTAGGCTCCGGCGGCCAGAAGCATCGCCGCCAGAATCACCCCAGCAAACACTCTGTCTTGCGTGTTCATCATAGGCTGTCCATCAACAACGCGGCCGTGTCCTACCAATCTTTACCCATGAACGCCCGGCCTCTCGCCTTCGCGCGCTGCTTCCTCAGCAGATCCTGCTCGTCATTCTGCAGCGCATTCAAGATGCGTTCTGCATCTTCTTTGGAGATCTCTTTTGGTTGGGCACCCTGCTCTTGCTTTTCCTGCTCCTGCTGATTTTTCTGCTCGCCCGATTCCTGCTGCTGTTGCTGTTCCTGTTTGTTCTGGTCGCCCTGCTGCTCCTGCTTCTGTTTCTGTTGCTGCTGGTCCTGGTTGTCGTTCTGATTGTCCTGTCCCTGCTGCTGGTCTTGCTGCTGGTTTTGCTGCTGCTGGTTTTGCTGCGACTGCTTTTGTGCGTTGTCCTTGAGCTTGGCGCGGACGTACTCCAGGTTGTATTTGGCGTCCTCGTCGTCGGGGTTCAGTTCCAGAGCCTTTTTGTACGCCAGAATGCTCTCCGGGAGCTTCCCCATCCGGTAAAGCGCGTTGCCCAGGTTGTAGTATCCTTTTGACTGCAGCATGATGTCATCCGCAGCCAACGCCTTTTCATACGACTTGATGGCCTCCTCGTAGTTGCGCTTTTTGTACAGCACATCCCCGATGTTAAAATGAATGATGGGCGACTCTGGATTCTCGATCTGCGCGTCACGGTAGCGGTTGTTGGCTTCGTCGTACTTTTCCTCCGCGAAAAGCTTGTTCCCTTCCGCGACCTGTTTGTGGCCTCCCTGTGCGAAAAGGGAAAACGCCGGGCACACCGCGAGGACAACGACCAGCGAACGGAACCTGTTCATCATCTTTTTCTCTCTACTCAAACCGTCCCCTCCATTCTTCCCGTACCTTTGCCCGCTCGGAGAGCACGGCTTCCAAAGCCAGGAAAAAAATCGCGAAGACCAACACATACTGGAACCGGTCTTCGTACTGGGCGAATTTCATGGAAGCCAGTTCCTTTTTTTCCATCTTGGAGATTTCCTGGTAAATCTGCTCCAGCTTTGTTTCGCCGGTGACCGAGTGGTAGTACTTTCCACCTGTGGTGAGCGCAACCTTTTCGAGTGTGAGCTGATCCAGCTTTGTCAGCACAACTTCTCCGTTCCGGTCTTTCTTGAACCCCTTGCGGTTTCCATACTGGTCGTAGAGCGGAATGGGCACGCCTTTGGGTGATCCGATTCCCACGGTGAAAATGACCACCCCTTCCTTGTCCGCGGCTTCGGCGACTTTTTGCACATCCTTACCGTGGTCCTCGCCGTCGGTAATCAGGACCAAGACTTTGTATTTGCGTTCTTT
>CAYQOI010000159.1:0-512 GCA_964419085.1 uncultured Cytophagia bacterium
GCGCAGCCCCGGACCTTTACGCTGTTCCAGAATTATCCGAACCCATTCAACCCGACCACCAATATCGAGTTCACGGTGGCCGAGAAATCCCGGGTGCAAATCAGAATATTCAACCTGAAAGGCCAGTTGCTCCGTACGCTGGTGGAGCGGGAGTATCCGGCCGGAAGACATACGGTGCAGTGGGATGGCAAAGACCGGCAGGGCAACAATGTGGCGAGCGGGATCTATTTGTATGAGATGAAGGTCGGGGAGCTTCGCCGGGCGAAGCGATTGACCTTGCTGCGGTAGGCAAGAATGAAAGAAAACATCCTGCTGTCGTGGAGCGGGGGCAAAGACAGCACCTTGACGTTGTACGTCAGATAATGGGTGCCCAAAACGATTCAAATTGACAAATGGATTTGGATTTCCTAAATTGGGTTCGTCACTGGAACGCCTGCGAACCAACAATTGGGGTCCGGGTTCGGTACTTTCGAGAGACACCACGGTGAAGGGAGGCGGCCAGTGAACATTTG
>CAYQOI010000159.1:522-7694 GCA_964419085.1 uncultured Cytophagia bacterium
GTTCGTCACTGGAACGCCTGCGAACCAACCATTTGGGTGTTCTGGATTGATTTGTGCATTCCGGATTCGGTATGTTCGAGACACCACGGTGAAGGGAGGCGGCCAGTGAACATTTGCGCATAAGCACTGCATCGACGAGAGCCGAATCTGCCAATCATGGGCAAGGGAAGAAAACCACCGAGGTCCCCATGTCTTCTTTTTCCGGTAAAAGCACGCACGAAAGCGACTTCCTGGTCATCGGGTCCGGGATTGCAGGCCTTTCTTTCGCGCTGAAAGCCGCCAACTTCGGTACGGTGGCTGTCGTCACCAAGAAAGAGAAGGCTGAATCCAACACCAACTATGCCCAGGGTGGCATCGCGGCGGTGGTCTCCAAAGAAGATTCGTTCGAGCTCCACATTCAGGACACGCTGCGGGCCGGCGCGGGTTTGTGTCACCGCAAGGCGGTGGAGGTGTTGGTGCGGGAAGGGCCGCAGCGCGTGGAAGAACTCGTCCGGTGGGGCGCGCAATTTACGCGCAAGAGAAACGACCATCGCGAGACGTATGACCTTGGGAGAGAAGGGGGACACAGCGTCAACCGCATCCTGCACGCCAAGGACCTCACCGGCCGGGAAATCGAGCGCGCGTTGCTCAGGGCCGTGCTGGAAAATCCGAAGATCAGCATTTTCGAAAACCACATGGCCGTGGACCTGCTCACCGAGCACCAACTGGGGCCGGACCAGGAACGAAAAGCGGAACGCATCCACTGCTGGGGCGCGTACGTGCTGGATGTGGAAACCGGCGAAATCCAGGTGTTCCTGGCGAAAGCGATCCTGCTGGCCACCGGCGGGTGCGGCCAGGTCTACCGCAACACCACCAACCCCCGCATCGCGGTGGGCGACGGCATCGCCATGGCCTACCGCGCCGGCGCGATGCTGGCCAATTTGGAGTTCATCCAATTTCATCCCACTGCGCTCTTTCACCCGGAAGGCGACTCGTTCCTCATCTCGGAAGCGGTGCGCGGGTTTGGGGGAATCCTGCGCACAAAAGACGGCCGCGCGTTCATGGAAAAATATCATCCCATGAAAGACCTGGCGCCTCGCGATGTCGTGGCCCGCGCCATCGATGCCGAGCTCAAGAAAAGCGGCGAGGACCACGTCTATCTCGATGTGACCCACCTGGACGCGCAGGAAGTCATCGATCACTTCCCCAATATTTACCAGAAATGCCTCTCGTTGAAGCTGGACATCACCAAAGAGCCGATCCCGGTGGTGCCCGCTGCACATTACATGTGCGGCGGGGTGGTCACCGACCTGGAGGCCCGCACCTCGATCCTCGGCCTGTTCGCCTGCGGGGAAGTCGCGTGCACCGGCGTGCACGGCGCCAACCGGCTGGCCTCCAATTCGCTTCTGGAGGCCGTGGTCTTCTCCCATCGGGCCGTGCAGAGCTGTAAACACTACATTGAGAGCCTGAGCGACTTCGCGTTCCCGAAGATCCCCGCGTGGTCGGAATCCGACACCTACAATCACGATGAATGGGTGCTCATCGCCCACGATCGCGAGGAAGTCCGGAGCCTGATGTCGGACTATGTGGGGATCGTGCGCTCCGACCTGCGCCTGCAGCGGGCGCTGCGCCGCATCCTGCTCATCGCAAATGAAGTGGAGGATTTCTACAAACGCACGCGGGTTACCGAAGGACTGCTGGAACTCAGGAACCTGGTGGCGGTGGCCCAGCTCATCACCCGGTGCGCCATGTACCGCAAGGAGAGCCGCGGGCTGCACTACACAACGGACTACCCGGAAACCGACGACCGGCACTGGAAAAAGGACACCATCATCCAGAGCAGCCGCCTGGCGCGCAAGAAGATGGCCATCGAAGGGTGGTAGCGGTAGGCCGTCACCGGGCTACCGCTCGATGGCGACCGCGTCCTTCCGGACCTTGAGGTTGTGCTTCTTGAAAATGCTCGCGTAGGTTTTGAAGTTGAGGCGCAATTCGGCCTTGGTGGAATAGTAGCCGTAGTTTAGGATCGCCTTCCGCGAATCGTAATCCATCACGTTGTGCAAGAACAAGATGCCGTCGGAACGGTTGGGCTGAATGACCACGTAGTCCACTTCCGGATGTTCGTTCTTGAAGCGTTCAAAGCCCAGCTCGAAACGGGCCGTTGTCTCGATGCGCCGGGCCTGGTCGCTGATGAACCCCATGCCCTTTTCGGCTAATCTCGCACATTTGCCGTGAAACGTGGGCAGGCAGACCTTGGTCTGGTCGTTTTCAACCGGCACCGTGGGATTGATGACGATGACCAGTTTGGCGCCGTGCTTCAACGCGATGTCTACGTGTGCCACCTTGCTGGTGGAGCCGTCGATGAAATCACGACCGTCGATACAGAACGGCCTGAAAAAAACCGGAATGGCCGCGGAAGCCGCCACGGCTTTGGAAATGGGGACGCCTTTGGTTTCCTCCTCACCGAACACCCAGCGCTTGCCCGTGTCCAGTTCGGTGGCGGGAATGTAGAGCTCCTTTTTGAGATTGCGAAAATCGTTGGTCTTGCCTTCCGGGTAGAGCAAGCTGGCCACGTATTTGTCGAGGTTGTTGAGCGAAAAGAGGCCCGCTGGGAGAAACTCCTGCATGATGGCCAGCAAGTCCATAAACGTGGCCGTGCGCCGGTTGACCCAACCGTAGCGGATCAGGCTGGGCAGGCGCTTGAACAGCGGGGCAAACGCTTTGAAGATTTCGCTCCACCGCAAGTCGTAGATGTTTTTGCGCTTAAATTGGAGTCCATTTTTGCCCTCGTACAGAATGTCGTCGTGCAGCTTTTTCGGCGCGTAACCGTTGGCGATGAGAGCCGAGATCAGCGCACCGGCGCTGATGCCCACGAAGATGTCGAAATCGTTGACACAGCACGGCTCTTCGAAAAACTCGTTCAGCGCGGTGAGACAGCCGATTTCGTACATGGAGCCGGTGATGCCCCCACCGGCGAGACAGAGCGCGATCTTGTCGCGTTTGCGGGTTTTGTCGTTCTTATTCATTTTTGGCAACCTGTTCGTTGAAACGCGCCTCAAAGTAATCGATCACTTTCCGGCGATACACCGGATCTTCATATAAATCGGAATGACCTCTGCCTTTCACCACATATTTTTCCGCTTTTAATGCAAACCCGTGCAGCTTCTCCATTTGTTCCGACGGGATCACCGGGTCTTGCTCTCCGTGCAGCAGCAGCACGGGGAAGCGGATGCGGTCGACTTGGCGGACGGGATTGATCCGCTCCAGCGGCACGCCCGCGTCCCGCTGCCAGAATTTCTCCACCAGCCGTTTGAACAGAAAATCGGGCAAATGTCGGGAGTGGAGCATCAGCGAGATGAGGTCATCGAGGTCCGCGAAGCCGGAGCTGCTCACCACAGCGCGGATAGGCAGGTCGCTTGCGGCAGCCAGGAGGGAGATCGCCCCACCCATGGAGTGGCCGAACAGACCCACCTGGTCCGGCGCAACCTCGGGCCGCTGTACCACCGCCGCGAACACCGCGCGCAAGTCGCTCACCATCGCCGCCAGCGTCGCGACCTCCACTGTGCCGCTGTCGCCGTGGCCGCGCAAGTCATAAAGGACACAGTGGAAGCCAGCCTTGTGCAAGTAGTCTGCATGCGGCAGCATCCGCTCTGCACTGCCGCCCCAGCCGTGGCTCAGGATGACCGTGGGTCGCGTGCCGGCGGCGGCTCCGGCTGCGGGAATGAACCAGCCGTTGAGGGCCAGACCGTCGTGGGTAACGACGAACGGCTCGTAAGCCATTTCAGGCTTCTGGGTGTTGGGTGCCTGTTGCGGAATCAGGCTGGCGCGGGCGAAGTACCAGGCGAACCCGACCACAAAAGCCGTCATGACGGTGAAAAGCGGGAGGAGGGCGAACAGAATCTGGAGCAACGTTCTACCCCTGGGCAAATTCTTTGCGCAAGAATTCTCCGGTGTACGACCCGGGCGTCTTCGCGATTTCTTCGGGCGTGCCGGTCGCAACCACACGCCCGCCCTCGTCCCCACCTTCCGGACCGAGGTCGATGATGTAGTCCGCGGTCTTGATGACGTCGAGGTTGTGTTCGATGACGATCACGGTGTTGCCTTTGTCCACCAGGCGATTGAGCACGCTCAGCAGCATCTTGATGTCCTCGAAGTGCAGGCCGGTGGTGGGTTCGTCCAAAATGTAGAGGGTCTGGCTGGTGCTGACCTTGGACAGCTCGGTGGAGAGCTTGACCCGTTGCGCCTCGCCGCCGGAGAGGGTCGTGGCCTGCTGCCCCAGGTGGATGTAGCCCAGACCCACGTCGTAGAGCGTTTGCAACTTGCGCTTGATCCTCGGGATGTTCTCGAAAAACGTCAGCGCTTCGCTGACGGTCATGTCCAGCACATCCGCGATGGATTTGCCTTTGTATTTGATCTCCAGGGTTTCGCGGTTGTAGCGTTTGCCCTTGCACACCTCGCAGTTGACGTACACATCCGGCAGGAAATGCATTTCGATCTTGATCAGCCCATCGCCTTCGCACGCTTCGCAGCGGCCGCCTTTCACGTTGAAACTGAAACGCCCGGGCTTGTACCCGCGGATTTTGGCTTCCGGCACTTGGGCGAAGATGTCGCGGATGTAGGTGAACAAGCCGGTGTAGGTCGCGGGATTGGAGCGGGGGGTCCGGCCGATGGGAGACTGGTCGATGTCGATGACCTTGTCGATGTTTTCCAGCCCCTTGATCTCCTTGTACGGCAGCGGCGCTTCCTTGCTGCGGTAAAAATGCCGAGCCAGAATGCGGTAGAGCGTCTCGTTGATCAAGGTGCTTTTGCCGGAACCGGAGACGCCGGTGACGCAGTTGAATACACCCAGCGGGATCTCGACGTTCACCTGCTTCAGGTTGTTCCCCGCCGCGCCCACCAGTGTGATGAATCGTCCGTTACCCTTGCGCCGGACCTTCGGCACCGGGATGGTTTTGGTGCCGGAAATGTACTGGCCCGTGAGGGACTTCTTGTTGCGGGCGATTTCCTTCGGAGTGCCCGTAGCCACCACATAGCCGCCGTGTGCGCCCGCACCCGGACCGAGGTCGACGATGTAGTCGGCGCGTTCGATGGTCTCCTGGTCGTGCTCCACCACCAGAACCGTGTTCCCCAGATCCCGGAGCTGCATCAGGGTGGTGAGGAGGCGCTGGTTGTCGCGCTGGTGCAGTCCGATGGAGGGCTCATCCAGGATGTAGAGTACGCCCACAAGTTGCGAACCCACCTGTGTGGCCAGCCGAATGCGCTGGGCTTCGCCGCCGGAGAGCGTTCCCGCGCTGCGGTCGAGGGTGAGGTAATCGAGCCCGACGTTGACCAGAAAGCCCAGCCGCTCCCGGATTTCTTTCAGGATCTGACGCGCGATCTCTTCCTCCCGGGAGGTGAGTTTGAGGTTTGTGAAGAAAGCGAACGCCTCTTTGATGGACATGCTCGTAACCTGCCGGATGTTCTTGTTTCCGACCCGCACGGCCAGCGCTTCCTTGCGCAAACGCGCGCCGCCGCATTCCGGACACGGTTTCACATTCATGAAGTTTTCGATCCACGTGCGCACGTGATTGGATTCGGTCTGTCTGTAGCGCCGCATCAGATTGGGGATCACACCTTCGTAGGTGCTGGTGAACTCCGCGTGCACCTTTTTGTTTTCCCGCTGGTAAACGAATCGAATCTCCTCGCCGTTGGACCCGTGGAGCAAGATCCCGCGCTGTTTGTCCGGGAGCTGTTTCCAGGGCTTGTCCAGGTCGATTCCGTAATGTTTGGCCACCGCCTGCATCTGGTTGGCGTACCAGCCCTCGTAGCTGTCTTTCCACGTGGCAATGGCGCCCTGGCGCAGCGACAGCGCCGCGTTGGGGACCACCAGGTCCGGGTCCACCTCCATCGTCGTGCCCAGGCCGTTGCACACCGGGCACGCGCCGTAGGGGCTGTTGAACGAAAACATGCGCGGGGCCAATTCTTCATAAGAGATGCCGCACTCGACGCACGCGAAGTGCTCGCTGAACAGCAGTTCCCGGGCACTGCCCTCTGCCGAGCCGTTGAGCACGTCGATCAGCACGATTCCCGCGGCGATGCCCAGGGCGGTCTGCAGGGAGTCGGCTAGACGGGACGCGATCTTTGGACCGACCACCAGGCGGTCCACAATGATTTCGATGTTGTGTTTCTTGTTCTTGTCCAGCTTGATCGGGCTGTTCAAATCGAAGATGGTTCCGTCCACTCTCACCCGGACAAAACCATCTCGCCGCGCTTCCTCGAAGACCTCGCGATACTCGCCCTTGCGCCCGCGCACCACCGGTGCCAGCACCTGAATTTTCGTTCCCTGCTCCAAGCCGAGCACGCTGTCCACGATCTGCTGGATGGTCTGGCGTTGGATGGGTTTGCCGCAGTTGTAGCAGTACGGCCGTCCCACGCGCGCGAACAGCAATCGCAGGTAGTCGTAAATCTCGGTGACCGTCCCCACAGTGGAACGGGGATTTTGGCTGGCCTTGCGCTGTTCGATGGAAATCGCGGGGGAGAGACCCTCGATGTAATCCACATCAGGCTTTTCCATGAGCCCCAGAAACTGCCGCGCGTAGGCCGACAGCGATTCCACATAGCGCCGCTGCCCTTCCGCGTAGATGGTATCGAAGGCAAGAGACGATTTGCCCGACCCGCTGATTCCCGTGATCACCACCAGCTTATCGCGTGGGATTTCCAGGTCGATATTCTTGAGATTGTGCTCGCGAGCCCCTTTGATGATCAGCTTGCCCGACATCGGGATTTTTCCCAATTCCTCCCCAAAAGGGTTGTCTTATCAAGTATTTGTGACCGGTAAAGTCACGCGAAAGTTGATTTTTTCTGGCACAAATATAAAAAATTGCAATAAGTTTTGAAAGCCTTTTCTGTGCCGGTCCTGCGCCGGTTTACGCCTCCTCCCCTTGATTCTTTTCCTCCAGATGCTTACCTTGCTTTTGTTCTAAACCACCCAAACTCAAAACGACACACGCATTCTGAACGCGAGGTGATGATGAAACTCACTTACGGCATTCTCGCCCTCTTTTTTGTTCCCTACATTTCGATGGCACAGTTGAGCACCCGGACATCCTGGGAGCAGCTTTCGGCAACCCAAAAGCAGTCAGTTTTTCGGTTTGCCGAAGAGTACAAAGCTTTTCTAACCAACGCGAAAACCGAGTTGACCACGGTCCGGGAGGTTG
>CAYQOI010000160.1:0-7689 GCA_964419085.1 uncultured Cytophagia bacterium
GGGTGCGAATGTCCCGGTGGTATTTGGCAAACAAGTCCGGGTGCTCCTGGCGCTTGCCCTCGGCGTCTTCCTGCTCCAGCCCCGCGTCCACAGCGGCTCGCAGATCCATCCTGCGGGTCGCCGAATCCCGACCTTTGTAGGCATGCCACAACAGCAGAACGCTGAACGCCAGCCCAAGCAAAAGAAAACCGACGGTGAAAATTCTTTTCATCGGCGTCGCTCCGGTGTCAACAATATTTTGTTCAACCCCAGGTCATAAATGTAAGACTTTGCTTCGGCCTCTTCTCCCCCGGCTGGCACGATCCCCGGTAAGACGGTGATCTGGAGCTCCGTGGTGCTGCGCCAGGCCACGCTTCCGGCGGGAAAGGTGTGCTCGTAGACGATTCTGTTTTTGCGAAGGTCGAACACAAAGAATCGCAAGGGTGAGAACGGGGGCTCTGGTTTTGTCTGCTGCACACAAGCCACATGCGAACCCGTGCGATTGAAGAAATAGCCGACGCGTCCACCGTATTTACTGTTGGCTATCCCAATATAATCCTCATGCGCTTCCGCGTCAATATGGGTCCGTGAGGGTGTGGTGCACCCAACAGGGAGCAGAGACATGAATAGAGTAAACAGGCTTGTATACAGGGCCAAAGGGAGCTGCCCCCTTCCCCATTTTACCACATCGATACCACTGAATTTTTGGAAACGAAAAAGACAGGCAATCTGAACCTTTACGACAGCAATCTAAACGAAAAAGTCTAAAATAACAAGTAAAAACTTGGACTAAAGATTAAATTCGTGAAATATTTCGGAACACGAGGCATTTTGGACGGAAAAAAGGCGAGCAGCGGGGTTACCGCGGTCTCGTTTTGAGAAAATCGGGCAGGTCCAAGCCCGCGTCATCGTCCCCCCATTTTACCCATTCGAAATAGGAATTGCAGGCCACACAGTAGTACTGGCTCACCATCAGGGCGGTGGCGAAATCCGCGCGCTTCTCCACCGCGGTGGAACCGCAGAACGGACAATGTTTCTTTTCATCCGAGGCGGGCATCGTATCTCACTTTGTCTGCAGCGTGCAAAGTCCGAAACCCCACGCAAGGGCAAGGCTCTCACAAACGGAGCAGCGACGCGCACACCGCGTCGCCGTGCGGAATCAGTTTAGCTTGAAGACTTTGTTCTTGCTCCCGCGCAGGTGGTAAAGAATCTGTTCATCGGGACCGCTTTTGCCGCAACGCCGACTTTGAGCGTTCCAGCCGTCCCATTTCCCCGCTTTGCCGGTCACCCAGGCCTCGCCCTCTTTGCGCAAATCCAAATCCACCGCGAGGCTTGCGGCGAGTCTTCCCAGCTCAGCGGTGTAGCGCCTCAAGATTTCCGAATTGGATTCCGCTTTGATCCCGGCTTCCACCAGCGCCTTGTCGCCCTCGGCATCCGGCGGCCCGAACCACTCGACGACACTGCCGAGCGCCCGGCGCGCGTGTTTTTCCAGGGCCTTTCGGGTCTCGCTGCTCCGCGACGCCAGCGTGCGAAACCAGCCCTGACCGTGATGAATGTGGTATTTCTCCTCCTCGAGCATCTTGTCAAGGCTCATGTGTAGCGGCACAAAAGCCGAGTCTTTCAGGGAAAACAGCACCGCGGTGGCCGCGAGGTCCACCAGGTAGTTGGCGGCAACAAATTCCGCCCAATCTTTGATCTCTCCGTCGATGAACGAGATGTTTGCGAACTCCTCCGGTCGCCGGTTTTCCACCAGGTCATCGGGGTCGTCGCCGTAGTGCTTGTTCAAGATGCCGTGAATCAACCGCACGTGCCCCAACTCGGCTTGACAGAGAGAACAGCACGCGACCGCGGCTTCCAGTTCCGGCGGGCCGAACGTCCACTCGCCGTAGTGGTAGCCCAGGAGCAGTTTGGTGTCGGCGAGCGCCACGAGCAAATCGCGCAGCGCGGCCCGGCAGGTTTCACTCATTCCTTCAGTGGATTCGAAAATGATGGGCTGGTCCCCTTTTGCCATAAAATGTTTTTCCCGTTTGATGAAAAAAGGCTTTCTATCCTGCTAATTGCCCCACAGCGGAATCTTACGCGTGTGGGTGACCTGGATCACCGCGTCCCGAGGCACGACGCACATCTCCACCCAGTTCTCCTCGTCATACATGGTCCAGGCGTACACCTTCGCCAGTTCATCGTCTGCCGCATTCACACTCCCCACGTGCATCATCGGATCCTGGTGTGTCTTGCGGGCAAAGACTTCGTAGACTCGCTCCTGTGGCATCTCTTTTCCTCCGAAGGCTACACTCCGACACCGTAGGTCTGCAGAACCTGGCGACCGACGGCGCTGATCCGCTCTTTCGTCCACGGCGGGCTCCACACCACTTCCAGGCTCACCTCTGAGACGGACGGGAGTTCCTTCACCGCGTCGCGGATGTCGGAAAGGATCATCTCCATCGCAGGACACCCGATGGAGGTAAACGTCACGCGAATGTGAACACAAGAGTCCGCCACCGAAACGCCGTAAACCATCCCGAGGTCGACGATATTCAACGGGAACTCAGGATCGCTGACGCCTCTCAGGGTTTCCCAGACCTGGTCTTCGGTTACCAACGGTTGCCCCCGAACAGGCCGTTTACATCACCCTGCACCATTTCGACGTACCGCTTGTTCATGGGACCGCGAGACTTCCAGCGATTGAAAACGTCGTCCCAGGAGATGGGCTGGTCGAACAACCAGCGCTTCTCCTCGGGGTCGTACTGACAGGGGAAGGGATAGTCGATGATATATTCGTTCTTTGCTTCATCGTAATGCGCCGGCACCTTGATGCCGATGCTTTCGCACAGCGGCACGGTGGCGCTCATCCAGGTCTGGCGCAATTGGTCGTTGGTCTTGCCTTTGAGCCGGTACTCGAGCTGGCCGCTGTGATGTTTCAGATCATCCGGCAAGCCGAACCACTCCAGGGTCATGGGGAACATCCAGTCCACCGCCCGCTGCAGCAGTTCTTTGGCTTCACCGCCGGCCCGGGCCAATCGCCGCATCCACGATTCGCCGTGGCGGAGATGGAGAATCTCCTCCCGGTCCACCTTTACCAACGCACGCTTCAGGGGCCCGTAGCTGGTGTTTTCATGGACATCGCCCAAAAGACAGATGCCGGCACGATCGAAGAAACCGTTTGCCACGACCATCTCCGCCCAGTTCTCCAGCGGCTGGTCGAAGCCGTAGGGATGCTTGAACTCATGGGGCTGACGGCCGTAGATGAGCCAGTTTTTGTCCACCCCGAGATCCTCCATGATGCGGTAAGCGATGTTGGCATGGCCCAACTCATCGTGGATGATCGCGGTCACCGCGATCCGGCTGTTGATGGTGGGCGCGTCTTTGGAGGCGAGGTAGTAGGCGGGCGCACTCATCAATTCCGTGTCACCCTGGACTGTCAGCTGGGTGAGCAGGGCCTTCTTGTAGCCGGGCGTCATATCCTCCTCGGACTCCACCATAAACCCGTTGCGGATTTTTTCGATCAGCTCCTGCTCTGCTTTGCCGTTGCCTTGCTCTTTTTTCATAGAGGGTCCTTTGAAAGTGCGGTTCTCTGACTTGATGCAATATACAACCGACCTGGAAAAAAATCAAGCGGGAATTGGTCGCTGCAGGCCGAGAAGTGGATGCCTTCCTGTTCCAATTGAGCCCATCCATTCCCACCACAAAACACCCCGCTCATCCGCGGGGATCCACCGTTCATCGCAAACCTCTTAACTTCTCACGTTCCTTTTTGTATCCTTAGCAAAGTAAGGCGCTTCTGAAAATTCGCTACTAATTCGTTGAGCCTTGTTTTACCGGCCTGGAACGTGACCACCACCAAGGGCACAAGAAGTAGCGCACCAATGCGGGTTGCAAGCCGAATCGTGCGGGACCGCTGGCGGACGCGATTCCGCTTGTTTTCTGACAGAGAGGACTGTATCTTTGAATGTCAAAAACCGAACACCGACTGCGATGAACGACACATTCACACAGCTCCTTTGCGCAAAGATCGACCGCAAGAACATCAAGACCGTTTTTCTGTTCAATTGCGGCATCGCGCTTCTTTTTGGCGTCATCGGGCTCGGCGCGGATACGAAGGCCTGGTGGCGAGAGTTCGTCTACAGCTTTATCTTTGCGCAGTGCATCGGCTTCTCGATCTTTTTCCTGACTGCAAAGGCCAACCTCGAGGCCATCGCGTCGAGGTGGCTGCGGTTCCTGGTGCTGGGGATCCTTTTCGCTCTCGGCGGACTGTTCGGCGGGCTGGTGGCGCTGGGATTTCTGGCGTTTCTATTCCACCGCCAGTTCTCCTTCGAGAATTTGTCCGGATATCTGGGTTGGCTGGTCTTTCTGGCGCTCCTTTTCGGCAGCGCGGGCTACGCCTATTTTACCCTCAAAGAAAAATTCCGGCAGGCGGTCGGCCGATTGGCGGAAAAAGAGGTGGCGGAGCAGCGACTTCTACGCCTGAAGACAAAGGCCGAATTGGTGGCCCTGCGCGCCAAAGTGAATCCGCATTTTTTGTTCAACACGCTGAATTCCATCGCCAGCCTGATTCCGATGGAACCGGACAAGGCCGAAGAGATGGTGCAGCGGCTCTCCGGCTTGTTGCGCTACACGCTGGAAACCAGCAGCCGGGAGTCCATGAAACTGGCCGAGGAGCTGGAGGTGGTGCAGGACTACCTGGCCATCGAAAAGATCCGGCTGGGCGACCGGCTGACCTACGCGGTCCAGATGGAAGAGGAGCTCGCGGAAGTACGGATTCCGGGTCTCGTCCTGCAGCCACTGGTGGAGAACAGCGTAAAACACGGCATCGCTCCACTCAAGAACGGAGGTCACGTTACGGTCACCTGCAAGAAGGTCGGGGACCGTTGCCGGATCGAAATACGGGACACCGGGAGGGGATTCGACCCTCAGCACAACGGCAGCGGATTCGGACTGAGCGGGGTGCGAGAGAGGCTGGCGCTGTTCTACCAGGACGACTACGATTTCCAAATCGCAGCAGCCTCCGGGGTGACGATCACGCTGACGCTTCCGCTAAAACGAAAGGCCCGGCGCAGCAGAAAGGGCCGTCCATCAAACCTAAAACCTAAGCGAGATGAAATTCAGAACGCTTCTGGTGGATGACGAACCGCTGGCGCTGCAGCGGCTCCGGCGTTTGCTCAGGCCGCATGCCGGCGTGATCGAAATCGTGGGCGAAGCCGGCGGCGGCGAAGAGGCGCTCCGGTTGATCCGCGAGCTTCAGCCCGACTTGATCTTTCTGGACATTCAGATGCCGGAATGCAACGGCTTCGAGGTGCTGGAACGCCTCGACGACCCGCCGCTGATCATCTTTTCCACCGCGTACGACGAGTTCGCGTTGAAGGCATTCGAGACCAACGCGATCGACTATCTGGTCAAGCCCGTGGATCCCCGGCGGCTGGCCAGGGCCGTGGAAAAGCTGCAGCGCTTGACCTCGGAGCAGCGTGGCCTGTTTCAACGACAGTTGCAGGATTTGCTGCGTGCGGTCTCACAGTCCGGCAAAAAACGGCTGCAGGTAAAAATCGGCGACCGTATTTTGCTGCTGGAGAGCAGAGAGATCTACTTTTTCCGCGCTGCGGACAAATACGTCGAAGCGCACACGTTCGACCAGACTTATCTTCTCAACCAGAGTCTCAACGAATTGGAGAAAACGCTGCCTTCAGATGATTTCGTCCGCATTCACCGCTCCGCGCTCATCAATTTGAATCACCTGGCAGAAATCATTCGCGACTACGGGCAGTACAAGGTGAGGATGCGGGACAAGCAAAGCACCGTCTTACCTGTGAGCCGGGGCATGAAAGGCAACCTGGGCCTGTCGGGCGCAGGGAGTTAAGATCCTGGCCACCATAAAAAAGGGCGAAAGGCATCTTCGCCTTTCGCCCAGGTTGCCCCAAACCCATTCGTCCTATTTCAGTAGCAGCATCCGATTCGTCTTCGTGATCTTGCCCGCTTTCAGCCGATAGAAATAGACCCCTGTCGGCATGGCCCGGCCGGAGCCGTCGCGGCCATCCCAGCGAACGCGGTGACGGCCGGGTGCCATCGGCGCATCTACCAGCGTTCGCACGGTCTGACCGAGTACGTTGAATACCGTCACCTTCGTATTCACAATCCCACCTGCGGATTCCGGAATGTCAAACGTGATCGTCGTGGTCGGATTGAATGGATTGGGGTAGTTTTGCAAAAGAACGAAACTCTCGGGCGGGGTCGGTCCGGAAAGCGTACCGGCCGGCGCAACAGAGGTGACCCTGTCCTGCACCTTGACTTTGGTGGCAAAGAGGATGTTGTCGTTGCCCTGCTGGGCGCGAATCTCCACAAATTGGCCCACCTTCAGGTCATCATGGGTCAAAAAGCCGTTCAGCTTGCCGAGAATCAACGTGTTGGAGTCGAACAGAACCTGCTTGCCCACTACCGAGATCCCATTAAGCACCACCTGCTGGATGGTGCCTGTGAGCAGAAGAACGTCCTGGATTTTTACTTGCGTCGCGACGCGGGTGCCGTTCGGCTGCCCCACGGCCCGCACTTCCACCGTCTTGCCGACCTCCAGTCCGGTGAAGGTGATCGGGCTGCCGCGCTCATCCAGGAATTCGGTGGTGTCGGTGACAAAGAAGTGAATCCCCACAACCTCCATGGTGTTGTCGGTCTTGGTGTCCACCGGACCCACCACTTCGATCTCCTGTGCCTGCTGGTTTTCCTGTCGAATAACGATGGCGATCAGAGTCCCATCGGGCAGAAGGTCCCCTCGAATCTCTACGCTCTGCCCGATGAACAGCCGGGAGAGATCGATGATGTTTTCGTTCTCGTCGGTGACGATGGTGTTCTGCGTGATGCCGAACGTACGTCCAAGAACCGTGATGGCACTCGCGTCCACCTGCTCGATCACCCCGACGACCTCGACTTCGTCCTCAATGCGGTCTTGAATCTTGATCCGCGTCGCCAGGATATCGCCGTTGCTCTGCACGATGCCGCTTACCTCGATAAGTAGCCCCACCGTCAGCACAGAAAAGGCCACCGGATTCTCTTCTTTGTCCAGAATTTCGGTGTTCGCATCCACGACAAACGCAATGCCGGCCACCACCACGGTCTGCCCATCGATGCTGTCGATATTACCGGTGAGCTCCACCTCATCTTGAAATACATTTTCCAGCTTGATCCGGGTGGCGATGAGCTGATCATCGGCGGTGCGCACCGCCCTGATCTCCACCACCGCGCCCACATCCAGGTCCTCAAATCCGATGGGGTTGTCTTCGTCATCGACGATCTCGGTTTCGGCGGTGACCTGAAAGTCAAAATCAGCCACCCTCAGCGTGTTCTCGCCTTTGCTCTGAATCACGCCGGTGATCTCGATTTCCGCCTCGAAGCGGTCTTCGATCTTGATCCGGGTCGCCATGAGGGTACCGTCGGAGAGCACATCCGCTCTGACTTCCACGACAAAACCCACCTGAATCACCGAGAAGTCAATGGCATTGCCATTTTCATCCAGGATTTCGGTCGCGGCGTCTACCTGAAACGTGAGGCCCGCGGCGGTGAGGTGAGTCTCCCCCACATCGGTCACCGTGCCGGTGACCTCGATCTCGTCTTGACCGAGCTGGTCCTCTATCTGGATCCGTGTGGCCCGCAAAATGCCGTCGCCACCGATTTCCCCGCGAATTTCCACCACAAGCCCCACTGAGAGGTCCGAAAGCGAGATGGGACTAC
>CAYQOI010000161.1:0-7649 GCA_964419085.1 uncultured Cytophagia bacterium
GACGGCGTCTCGCCGAGCACGCTTGAACGGATTCCTTGCTCGGATATCCTCGGCGAGGACGCCTTCGGACTAGGTTAATGGGGCTTTTTGGACAACTGCCTAGAGGGTGTTACGGCTCGCGTCCAAAACCGAGTCACGGTTGAAATTCCGGGTGTAATCGGCCCTGGTTTTTAGACACTTGCGGACACTGTCTTGCTTTTTTAACCGGACACTAATGCGCTGGGGTAAGCATTTGTACTCAGACAAGATTGAGTATTTGCGCGGATTGTTTCGTACCGTTTGGTTTGGTAGATTTTGGCCAAGATTAACTAACCATATTTAAGGAGGTCACCATGAAAAAACCAAGTCAGTTCTTGACCGCGGCCTTGCTGTCGTGGATTTCAGCTATTCTTGCCGGAGTCTGTGTGTGGCTGGGCGCGGCTTCGTCTCCGGCACTGGCCCAGGACAACCCCATCCCGCTGAACTGGCGCAACCTGACGGTTCAGGTTATCGAGACCTACGGAAACAACAACACCAAACCGTTGCAAGGCGCGAAGGTAAAGGTGGAGTTGAAATACCCCGAGAGGGCCAGGGAGCTATTGAACAGATACCCAACACTTCATTTACCTGTGACCAAAACCGCTCAAACACGTGGTGCGCTGTTTGGAAAACTTCCTCCAAGCAAGGACGTGGGTCCATATGTCGTGACCGTCATTCCCAAGCCCCATGATACAAACAGGGAATACATCTGCGAGGAGCAGAATAAAAAGGATACACGGGAAATCCTGATGGGCGGGGGTAGTGACCATCGATTGACCTTCAACTACACATGTAAGAAGGCAGATACCGTCAACGAGTTCAACCGGCGTGCCAAAGGAGGGTATGATCTCACCGTCAAGATCAATGAAAGCGGAGGGACCCGTGGGTATGGCCTTTGGGTGCACTTGTACGATAAGAACGGCAACCGCATTAAGAAGATTCGAACTGGTGGCGCTGCCGAGGCCAAATTTCGCAAAATCGATCCCAGCTACAATCCCTACAAGGTTGAGGTCTACAGAATCAACAAGCTACTTCACACCAGCAATTACGATATGCCGTATCAGAACGCAACCTATACTGTCGACTTAGATGCCCCGGGCCGAGGCGGCTATGGTGGCAACGGCAACGGCAGCAGCTATAATCTCACCGTCAAGCTCGATCTCTGGGTACACTTGTACGACAAGAATGGCAAACTGCTCAAAAAGCTTCGTTTGGACAATACGGGCAAGGCCGTTTTCAGTCAAATCAAGTCTAAATACAATCCGTACAAGATAGCGGTATATAGCTACAACAAACTGCTTTATAGCGATACCTATGAGATGCCAGAAAAGCATTCGACCTACACCGTCGACTGAGCAAACTTCAGGCATTGCGTATCATAGGTTGCGACTCTCAAGAATCGAGATGCCGGGGGGCTGCCCCCCCGGTATTCCTTTGGCGGAATGATGTCGTCGGCTTACCAAAAGCGCCGGAAGACAGTTTCTCAATTAAAGCCGTAATTCTCATAATTTTCTAAAACGAGAAGAAAGAAATATGAAATCGAGATACAGAAAACTGGGCCTCTTACTTTGGTTCATGATTTTTGGCTCGGCGTCCGGTCAGGATCTGCAGGTTCGGCTCAACGTTGACGGTGGCCGCTGGATTGCTCGTGATCAGACGCTCACCTTGCGGCTGAGCCGCCCCTTGCAGCCTGACGACGGAAAATTGGCGGTGTTTATCGGCACCGCGGATATGACAGATTTGTTTGTTAACCTGAGCGACTCGTTGATGTACAACCCCTCGATTCTGCTCCTGCCCAGCGGGGAGACGGAATTGAGCGTCAGTTTGGTGTCCAAAGACAACGACTGGCAGGAAATTGCAAGATTTCCGCTGCGCGTCAAGACCGGGCTTGGGTTCACCCGGGCTGAAGTTACACCAAGAGTAAGCTTAACCAACAGCGGCCAGGTTGCAGAGGGACACGCTCCCGAAGAGAACCGACCGGAGCGTTCGACCTACCAGGATTTCACGGGTCAATCAAGCATCACCACCGAGCATGTCCGCGGCAACCTTGAGATTCTCAGTCAGTGGGATCTTGTGGGCGCGAGCGAACAGAACCAGGCGCTCCGCTTCGGGGAGCGTGGGGATGAGGCGTATCAGATAGACTTGTCCAGTTATTTGTTGCAGGTTAAGTCGGGTCAGACAACTTTTTCAATGGGCCATATCCAGCACGGCGGGGAGAAGCATCTCGTCAGTTCCTTCGGCGGCCGGGGCATGAAAATCCAGAGTGCCTTTGGCCAGCGCATGGACCTCTCTGTGGCGGCCATGAGCGCGAGCGACATCGTCGGGTGGGATAATTTCATCGGTCTGAACAGGTCGAAAAACCGCATCGTGAGCGGTGCGCTGGGCGTGAATCTGCTGTCGCCCTCAAGAGGAGTGCTCCGGATTGAAGGTACGGTGATGGACGGTCGCAGGCTGCCTCTGGACAATTTCAACCAGGGCAGTGTCAACGACGCTGAGGAAAGCAGAGGGGTCGGCTTCCAGGTTAAGGCGAACACGAGGGACCAACGCGTGCGTTTCGAGGGCGGTTTTGCCCGCAGCACATTTGTCAATCCCAGAGACCCGTTTCTCGAGCAGGAGGAGGAACTTGTGCCCGTGGAAGAAACCACTCGTAATGCTCGTTTTGCCAATCTATCCCTGGGGCTTCTACAAAACGTCACGCTGGGGGCTAACTGGCAAGTCAACGTCAATCTCAGCTTGCGGCACGAACGGGTCGACCCTCTCTATCGCAGCCTGGCGGCTTTTGCCCGTTCTGACTACTTGGAAAATGCGATGGATGTGCAGAGCAATCTCGGAGTTATTTCGTTGCAGTTTTCTCACATCCGGTCGGAAGATAACCTCGATGATATTTCATCGATTCTGAAAACCAAAACGCGGGTGAATTCGCTTAATATGAGCCTGCCACTGGCAATGATTTTTACCACGCCAAGCGGCCCATCGACCTGGCTGCCGATGCTCAGCTATAGCTACAACCGCACGCATCAGTTTGGTGATAGCTTGCCTGTCAACAGCGGTTTTTCGGAAGGGCATGTCCCGGACCAGGTTAGCGATAGCCACAACGGCTCGCTGGACTGGAGTGGTACGCCGTGGCACTTCAGCTACCGCGTGAGCTACTCACAGCAAGATAACCGGCAGGTGGGACGGGAAAAGGCGGACTTCTCCAATTTCAATCATGGTTTCAGCTTCGGCTTGACGCCTCTTGGTAGTATGGACGTTGGTTTTGAGCTGAGCTTCGAGCGGTCCGAAAACAAGGAGCTAGACCGCACCGATCTGACCCGTCGCTTCGGTCTCAATCTCAACCTGCGAACCACCACCTATTCGAGCCTGACGGCCAGTTTTGCGCGCACGCACTCCTCAGACGACGTGGATGCCAGCGAGCAAAATAGTCTGTTTTTTAACGCACAGTGGTCTTACAGGTTCACCTTTCGACGAGCAGGGGGACGGGATTTTTTGTCGGGCCAGGCGTTCGTGCGTTACAATCGCAATGAAGCCGATTCCCGGGATCTGATTTTTGGGTTTGCCAGCGACAGCAGTAGTTGGACGGTGAATACAGGTGTTAATCTGAGCCTTTTTTGAAGGAGGACGTTATGCATCGTAGTCTCATGATTTGGCTTTTCATTTTCTGGTGTGGCGGTTCGACTGCGTGGACGCAGATTCAGGTGCACCCCAACGGCGTCAACGTCAACACCAACGGCGCTACCACCGTCTTCCTCACGTTTGGGCGGTTGGCCAACCAGGTGCCTGTTGAAGCGTTTTGGTGTGGGGAACTCACCGATGCCGCGCCGGACAGGGGCTTCAAATGTAAACCGGGAACGCTGTTCGGCAAGTTGCCCATTCGATACGACCTTTCCCGGCTCAACCCCGACGGCACGTTCACGGATATTATGTCAATACCCCCCTCGGTAGCCCGTCGGGCCTATCAAGCCGCGCAGCAGGGTGCCACGTCTACGTTTTTCTATGTTCGACGTTTCGTCAGCACTGTGGGCGGGCCGGACGAATATGTCACAGTGACCTGCCGTCTCGCAGGCGGGGGCGCGCGGGTGCCGTTTTCTTTGACTGACGTTACCCTCACCGCGGATACCGAAACCCCCGTGGCTTTTGTGAAACGCGGAGAGCAGCCGCCGCAGTTGGTGGCGGAAATTTACTACAACGGCACTGGCCAGCTGAAAGGCCGATGGGAGGTGGTCTTGCCAGGGGAGGAGCCGCCCACGGCCGAAGATCTGCTTACCGAGGCCTCGCTGCCCATCGAGGAGCGCGGGTTACAGCGACGGTACACTGAACTCGGGCGCTTCAACGTGTTTCTGCCTCCCACGGGGAAATATATTCTCCCGGGCCCAGATACCAAGAGAATGCCCACAGAGGTCGACGGGCTCTACCTGGTACTGCTGCGAGTAGAGGCTTCCGACGATAAGGAAGGCGATTCGAATCTCGGGAAGGTTGGTGGGGCTGGCGTGGTGCACAGCGGTGCGGTCGCGGGGTTTCCGCTGCCTCCGTTTCGCTACTACGTGGGCAACTCCGATAATGAGCTCTTGAGTGCAAAGGCCGGGGAGATACAACTGCTTGTTCCGGTGGAAAACGCGAGTCTTTCCAGCACGGACCCGGTGGATTTCAGTTGGGTGGAGATCAGACACGCAGCGCTCTATAAATTGGAGGTCAAAGATGTGGAAGATCACACCGTGCTTTCGGCGCTGCTTCAGCCTGGGGTCGGCAGTTACCGCGCGCCCACGTGGCTAAAGGAGCGGTCGGCTGGCGGTAACCTCAGGTGGCGTTTGAGCGCTCTGAATTTTTCAGGCAGAGTGGTCCGGAAAAGCGATTGGCGAGGTTTTAGGTTCGAGGAACCACAAGAGTAGAACGACATTTCAGGTAAGACGCACGGAGGTGGCGGCGTGGGACGATTTCTTGAGGCATCGAGGTTCGATTAAGCAACTTTGTTGACCATGGAGCGGTCGCACCCGATGGGAAGGAAGCGTTGTGCGAAACAAGAGAGGTTTTGTGACAGCTCGAGCGCCGAATACCGCCAGGTCGTCTGAGCTGAGTCGCGATAGCAGGGAGGCCTTTTATCCGCTGGAACCAACCGTGTGTCCGTTTGGATAGGGATGGCGCCGGCGAACGGGATGAACAGGCGGAGACCGAATTTTGGTCTCCGCCTTTTTGCTTCACAAAGGATTTTAACAATACTTGTTGAAAATCTCGTTTAAAATCAATATCTTGGAATGTTTTGCGCAGGTTCCAGGTCTAAACAAGGGAACTTTTATGGCTGATGAGATCGTCATACTTGTGACCGCGCCTTCTGCGGCGGAGGCCGAACGCATCGCCAGGCAGCTCGTGGAACGCCGCCTGGTCGCTTGCGTCAACATCGTCGCGGGCGTGCGATCGGTGTTTCGCTGGCAGGGCCAGGTGTGTGATGAAAAAGAGGTGCTGATGGTTCTCAAGAGCCGAAAGGACAAGTTTGAGGAGATCAGCACGGAAATCAAATCCCTGCACAGTTACGACGTGCCCGAGATTATTGCTTTGCCCATCATCGCCGGCTCGGAGGAGTACCTGTCCTGGGTGCGCACGGAAACCACCCCGGCGAATTGAGGAATATTCGATGAAGCGCACTGTACTACTGACATCGACTAAAAGACCGGGCCGTGTCGGAATAGAAACTCCATCGGATTCGGTTCAATTAAGTGAAAACATTCGCCTGCATGCGAATGGCCAGAAATGGAGCTAACGATCATTGGCAGCGGGACGGGCGCTCTGACCGCAGAACGGGGTCCGTCGGGTTACGTTTTGCGGCATGAGCATGAGATCTTCTTGCTGGATGGTGGTACAGGAACGCTTTTGAAATGCCTGCAAGCAGGCGTGTCTTACCAGGATATCGACAAGTTGTTCTACACTCATCTGCATCCCGACCATACCGGTGATCTGATCCCCTTTCTTTTCGCGACCAAATACACGCCGGGATTTATTCGGCGAAAACGCCTCGAGATTTTCGGTCCGGTGGGGTTCAAAGCGTTTCTGGCGCGCGCGGTGGAGCTGTATGAGATGGCTCTGCTGGAAGGAGGCTACGAGATTTCTATGCAAGAGCTGGATGACTCGGTTGTCGAATTGGAGAGTCTGGTGGTTGAGACCCGGCGAGTAAAGCACTCTCGCAATGCTATCGGCTACCGTTTTTCGGGCGGTGATGGCGTGCTGGTCTATTCCGGAGACACCGACACTTGCGACGCGATCATCGAGCTGGCCCGAAACGCGGACCTGCTGGTTTTGGAATGCTCCTTCCCCGACGATATGAAGGTGGAAGGCCATCTGACGCCCAGGGAGGCGGGGCATATCGCCGCGCAAGCCGGGGCAAAGCGTCTGATTCTGACCCACCTTTACCCGGTGTGTGTGGAAGAGGAAATTCTGGCGAGTTGTCAACAGGTATTCGACGGCGAGGTGCACATTGCACGTGATTTGCAGCAACTTCATCTGTGAGCAGCGGTGAGCAAGCGATTGAAAAGGGCGCTCGTCGCGTCTATTCTTTTGCATCTGCTGGTGCTGTTACTGTGGTCTGAGATCACGCAGTTGGACCTCTTTGCCATTGACGTGAAGAAGCCGGTGGAACGCGACCCTCTGGTGTTCGAATTCGAGGCGCCGAAGCGCACCCGGGAGGTGGTAGAGACTCCCGAGGACGCCAAGGTCGACGAATTCCAAAAAGACGCGGATTTGGCTTCGGACAAGAACGCGCGGGCGAGAAACCCTGAGGCCGACCCCGATCTGGACCTGGGGAAGGCGTTTTCCCGCGGGGATCTTTTCGCGCATGAGCTGCCCACCAATCCCAGTACGCCCGGCAAGCAGGGCGTGGAATCAGAACAGGAGTCGCAGCAGGACCAACCGACGCCGAAGCAGAAAAACGATTTGTATGCCGAGAACACACAGGGCGAGTTTCGCCGTGAGTATCTGGTGAAACCCCGCTCGACGACCCACGCCGGCGGTGATCCCAATCTGCCAAAGGTTCGGTACGACAACCAGGACTCCCGCGCGCCCGACATGGGAGGGCTCTCGTTCAACACTTACAACTGGGATTTTGCGCCCTACATGCTGGCGCTCAAGAAGAGGGTGGAGGGGAACATTTTCCCCCCGCCCGCGTTCACCCGCCTGGGCATGATTCAGGGCGAAACGCTGCTGAGCTTCAAGATTTACCCGAACGGCGAGATGCGCGACCTGAAAGTCATCGACTATTCCGGCCACCACACGCTGATGGAGACCAGCGTGCGCGCCATCGAGGTCTCGGCGCCATTCCCGAAGCTGCCGCGCGATTTTCCCGAACCCTATTTAGAAGTCACCGCGAAATTCTCGTATCTTGTTTCCAAATTTCATTAATGTAGAGAGGCTGTCTTATGGAACACGTCTGGGAATTCCTTGTAAAAGGCGGGATCATGATGATTCCCCTGGCAATGTGCTCGATCTTGGGTCTGGCGATCGTCATCGAAAGGGGGTTGGCCCTGCGGCGAAAGAAGGTCATCATCCCGGAGATCGTCAACGTTCTGGAGAACATAAAGGGACCGGATGATGTGGGGCTGGCGCTTTCCATCTGCGAAAAGCATGAGGGTCCTTTTGCCAATATCATC
>CAYQOI010000162.1:0-7633 GCA_964419085.1 uncultured Cytophagia bacterium
TCCCTACGGTCTTCGACGAGAGCCGGATGATGTCAAAATAGTCCCCTCCCACCGCGTCGCACGGCTGAACAAAACTGCAGATCTCCAGATTATTCACTCGGGTGAGCTGCGTGGGGAGCAGCCGGCGCTGGATCTCGCGCGCCAGAGCGAGGTCTTCTTTCATCTTGCGGGTCTGCAGCGCTTCATCGTAGAGGCGCTCGTTTTCCACGGCCAGTGCCAGGTGTGAAACCAGCGTGGCCAGAAGCTCCTCGCGCGCCTCAGCCGGAGGCGCCGCGCCCTTCTCCCAGCCGAAATAGCTCACGCCCAGCACGCCACCGACTTTCTGGGACAAAAGCGGTGCGACCAGGCAACGGATTCTTTTCTCCCCTCGGCCGCCCGCGGGGCAGAGGGAAACCTCAATCCCCGCGGACGAAATCGCCGCGTGAATGCACTCCCAGCTTTCCGGGGGCAGGCTCTCCGGTGCAACGGGATTGCCGCGGCGGTCGCGACCCAACTCGAACTGCAACCGTTTCGCCGGATCCAGGTGAAACAGGAAGACCTCGTCCGCGTGAATGAGCGTGGCAGCCAGATCCAGAAGCGTCTCCACGGCCTCCCGCTTGGACAAATTTGTGCGATTCTGACCCGCGAACTTGAAAAAAGCCCTTTGCACAAATTCCTCGGTACCCAGAAATCCTTCCGGCACCCGTGCGCTGGTTTCTTCGTCGAAAAAATGCAGCACCACCTGTCCCAATTGAATGCAGTCCATATCGCGCAGGTCACCGGTGGTGAAATGCACGCCGTTTAGCAGCGAGCCGTTTTTGCTGCCCTGGTCGCGAATCACAAATCCCCCTTCGCGGAACTCGATGATCGCGTGTTTCCGAGAAACAGAGGCGTCGGCCAAGACGATGTCGTTCTCCTCTCCCCGTCCGATGCTGTAGGTGTTGGGAAAAAGGTGGTGCACCTGTGTGGTGCCGTCTTCGAAGGAGACGCGCAGTTTAGCGCGGTACAGGCGCGCGCCGCAGTTTTCGCAGTGAAGCGCGGCGTCGGGCATTTCAACGTTGCATGCCTCGCACTGCATTTCAACCGAATTCCTGCTGAACCCTTGTCAGTTCCTCCAACATTTCCCCGGCAGTCGCGTAGCGTTCCTCTGGATCTTTGGCCAGGGCTTTCTCGACGATTCGATCAAAATGCGGCGGCAGGTCGCCGTCTTCCAGAGAGGGCAACTTGGGCATCTTGTGAACGATCTTGTAAACAACGGTGGGAATGCTCTCGCCCGCGAAAGGACGAATCCCGGTAAGCATCTCGTACAAAACAACACCGGTGGAAAAGATGTCTGTCCGGCCGTCCAATCTCCGACCCTCCACTTGTTCCGGAGACATATAAAAAGGCGTGCCCACGACATTGCCGGTCAGGGTCAGGGTGTCGAACTTGGGCATCTTCGCAATTCCGAAATCCGCGATCTTGATGCGGTCCCCGCGGGTGACCAGGATGTTGGACGGCTTGATGTCCCGGTGCACCACGCCGTGCCGGTGCGCGAACTCCAGGGCTTCGCAGATCTGAGAAACGATGGCCACGGTGCGTGCAAGCGGGAATTTACGGCTGCGGGCCAGGAGCGCTTTCAGGTCCTCGCCTTCGACGTACTCCATCACGATGTAGGAAAATGCCGCCGCCTCGCCCACATCGTACACGATGACGATGTTGGGGTGGTTGAGCTGGGCCGCGGCCATGGCCTCCCGGTGCAGCCGTTCCTTCAAGCGGTCGATTTCATAGGTGCCGCCCCGCCCTTCGAACGTGACCTGCTTGATCACCACCGTGCGGTCCAGCTTCGGGTCCCAGGCCTTGTACACCAATCCCATGGAGCCCCGGCCGATCTCTTTCTCCACCACGTAGCGACCGATGTGCTTGACCTGACGAATGCCACCCAAAATGGTGCGGGTCTCCTGGTCAGGCCGGGACCCCCCGTTGGTGCTTTCAGCCAAAGAGTCGTCGGTGTGCGAGAGCCTCTCCGAGGCGTTTTGCGGGTCAAACTCCACGGGGGTGTCCGAAGCGATGCGCGCGTGGAACAGCTCCTCGGTGCGACTCAGTGCGCTTCGGGGCCTGGCGCGGCGGGCACGCGCGGCCTCCAATCTACGGCGGGCACGCAGCGTCATGCTTTTTTTCCGAACCACGACATAGGCCAGACCCAGGAAAACCAATCCACCCAAAACCGTCGCGATCCATGATAGCGTCGAGTGGTGACCGGCCGCACGCTTTGCTGTGGGCCAACCGGGAGTCGATGCGTTGTCGATGCTCACGGTGTCGCTCGCTGTCTGCGCGCTCCCTTCCTGCGAAGCGACATCGGAACCACCTGTATCGCTCCGGGTCGTATCCGGCGAGGCCGGCGACGGCTCCGGCGACACGACGTCCGGGCGGTTGGCGGGAACGCGCGGGGGGACCGCGGGTTCTACGACAGGCCGGGAACTGACCAACAGCGGGGCCTCTTGCCGTTCCACCGCACCGTCGTGCCGAGCGACCTTCGCGGCGGCCGGAGGTGCGGAATCGGTCCGCGCATCCTGCGTGCGCGTGGCCAGATGGCCCTGCACCTGCTCCAGGCGCTGCGCCACATCGCGGTAGGTGGGTTCCAAGGTCTGCAGCAGCTCCAGCGCGTGCGGCCAGTCCTCCGCACCGATGGCCGCCCGCGCCTGCACGTAGGTGTTTTCTCGCTGCCACGCGGCGAGCGTATCCGATAAAACGGGATTACCAGGATGACTCGCCAGAGCTTTTTCCAGAAACCCAGTGCCCGCGGCGAGTCCCTCTGCGGCGCGGATTTCCTGCGCCCGCGTCAGCCACGCTTCCGGGGCGTTCCGCTTTTTAGCGATCTTCAGATTCGCCGCGGCAGAGGCCAGGTCCGGCGTCAGCGCCAGCGCGTGCTGGTAGGCGTCCACCGCGCGGCTGTACTCCTCGGTGTGCAAGAAAACGTCACCCAGCTTGCTCCACACCGAATCCTGTTGCGGCTGCAGCGCGAGCGATTTTTCCAGCGCCTCCCCGGCCTGCGGCCAGACCTGCAGGTCTGCGTAGACGAAACCCAGCGCCGCCCAGGCCGGGGCATAGTCTTTATCCAACTGTACCGCGTCTTGTGCTTTGACCAGTGCGGCGTCGGGATCCCCGGCGTGGCGCAGCCGAAACGCGAGCAGCGTCAGCGCGTTGCGCAGATACAGCCGTGCAGTCCGCGTGTCCACGGAATCTTGATCGATGAAGTCAGAGAGCGCGGCAGCCGCGTGGGCATAGTCGCCTTTCTGAAAATAGGTTCGTCCCAGTTGATAGAGCGCGTCGGGAAAGGTGGGGTCGATTTCTCTGGCCTTGCGAAACAACTCGATGCGGTGGTCCAGCGATTTCGCCTGCATGCCCCTGTCATAAAACCGGCGGGCCGCTTCCCGGCCACCCTGCTGCGCGTGCAGCGAGGTCAACGGCATCAAGGCCATGACACAGAGGAGCAAGTGTGATGTCAGCACGCGGGCAGCTCGCAATCGAAATCGTCTCAGCATGAAGCGTGATCAGGATAATCGGGTCTCTTAAGGTCAGCAGACGACATCAGGCCATTGCAGGAAGGCGGTCGAGTTGTCTCGCGAGCCTGATTGCATTGGAACCACGAGGAAGGACAGCCCGTTCCACGTGTTAAAGAATCTTAATTCTGCTGTTTCCAGATGACTGTTCGGGCTGTTCGATGACAGCCTACTTCCAATATCGATGAGGAGAAAATACTACTTTCGGCACCCTTTGTCAAGCTCTTTTCCGGCCGGTTGAATTCCTACTTGAAATTTGTCTGTGAGATCGTTACCTTCTCCCCACAATGTTCGGGGTTTATTTTTGCCCCGGCGATGAATTGACGAATCCATATTCAGATAAAAGGAGTTTCGCTCTATGTGGATGTACGATCCGACCTTGGTCCAGCCGATGCGTGAGGAACTCACCAGCATCGGCTTCAAAGAGTTGCGCACCCCCGAGGACGTGGACAGCGCAATGCAAAACAGCCGCGGCACCACCCTTCTGGTGGTGAACTCCGTGTGCGGCTGCGCCGCGGGTCAGGCAAGGCCGGGCGTGGCCCTGGCGCTCACCAACGACATCGTGCCCGACAACCTCTACACCGTGTTCGCGGGTCAGGACCCGGAGGCGACGGCCCGGGCCCGCAGCTACATCAAAGGGTACCCGCCTTCGTCGCCTTCGCTGGCTCTGTTCAAAGACGGCGAGCTGGTGGAGATGCTCGAACGCCACCAGATCGAAAACCACAGCGCGCAGGAGGTTGCGGCAAAGCTTATCGAGATCTTTCAGAAGCACTGCAATTCGAAATAACGGCACGAAGCCGAAATAACCCCAACGTCGTACAGGCAACCGGGGGAGCTGCGAGACGCCACGCTCCCTCGGTTTTTTTTCTCGCTCTAAACCATGAGGAATGGGATGCAAGATACACTACAAACCGCCACGCTGGGCGCCGGATGTTTCTGGTGCGTGGAAGCGATCTTCCGGAATCTGGACGGGGTAAAACGGGTGGTTTCGGGCTACGCCGGCGGGTCGGTGGAGAATCCCACCTACCAGCAGGTCTGCTCCGGCACCACCGGACATGCCGAGGTGGTGCAGATCACGTTCGACCCGGAGGAGATCAGCTTCGAAGAGATCCTGGAGGTGTTCTGGCGCACACATGACCCGACGACCCCCAACCGGCAGGGACCGGACGTGGGAAGCCAGTACCGTTCGGTGATCTTCTACCACGACGAAGCGCAACGGGCCGTGGCTGAAAAATCAAAGCAAGAAACCGAAGCCGCGCGGCTCTGGCCCGCTCCCATTGTCACCGAAATCGTTCCGTTCACGACGTTCTACGAGGCCGAGGCCTACCACCAGGATTATTTTGCTACCCACCCGGACCAACCTTACTGCCGGCTGGTCATCGCGCCGAAAGTGGAGAAGTTCAAGCAAACATTCACCGGAAAATCGAAGGCGGACAACCGGTAGCGCGCGGCGCGCCACGCGCCATCTTCGGCTCACTTCTTCACGCAGCCTCTGCCCACCACCAGCATCAACCCGGCGAAGGCCAAAAGCGCGATGAACGGCGCGGCCGGCCCGGCCCAATCGGGGCCAAATCCTGCCGGAGGCTTGCCCTTGGCAAACGCGACCGCGGCGATGCCGATCCCGAGAATTCCCTCGCCACCCACCAGGCCCGAGCCGAACAGCACCCCCCGTTCGCGTCTCGCCGCGGCTTCTTCGGGCGTGGCGGCCCGCTTCTCCAGAAACCAGCGCAACAAGCCCCCCATGAACAGCGGCGTGAACGTGCTCAGAGGCAGGTAGACCCCCACAGCAAACGGCAGGCTGGGCACGCGGAACAGCTCACACGCCACGGCGATGAGCACCCCGATGCCCACCAGCACCCAGGGCAGGGCATTTTGGAGCACCCCTTCGATCACCACTTTCATCAGCGTGGCCTGAGGGGCGGGCAATTCTTTGGTGCCGAAACCGTAAGCCTTATCCAGAAGCAGCACGGCCAGACACACGAAGGTCGCAGAGGTAAGCACGCCGGCCAGCTCCCCGATCTGTTGGCGTCGCGGGGTGGCCCCCAAAAGAAAGCCGGTCTTGAGATCCTGTGAGGTATCTCCCGCGATGGAGGCTGCGATGGCCACCACACATCCGATGGTGAGCGCAGCCACCTTCCCGATGTCGTCTGTCCACCCCAGAAGCAGAAAAATGGTCGACGTCCCGATCAGCGACGCGATGGTCATGCCGCTGGTGGGATTCGAGGTCACGCCCACCAACCCGACGATGCGAGAGGAGACGGTCACGAAGAAGAACGCGAAAATCACCACCAGAATCGCGCCGATGAGTCGAATCCCAAAGGTTTCGAGATTGCCGAACACATGCGGTACACTGGCCATGGCCAGCGCGATCACCGCGGCACCGATGCCCACCACCGCGAGCGGCAGGTCCTGCGCGGTTCGGGGGAGACTGACGCCGGTCTGTTCCAGCCTGGCCTTGAATTGCCGGGTTCCGATGCGGAAACTCTCCACCATCGTCGGGATGCTGCGGATGAGCGTCACCAGGCCCCCGGTGGCCACCGCGCCCGCGCCGATGTAGCGAATGTAGCGGGTCCACAGCAAACCCGGTCCCATTTGCGAAATGAGCTTGACCGTCTCCGGGTAAAGGGGGATAGGTCGCCCTTCTCCCCAGTAAGCGATGGCCGGGATGAGCACCAGCCACGAGAGTGCCGCCCCACCTACCATGATCGCCGCGGTGCGCGGGCCGAGAATGTACCCGACACCGAACAGGGCCGCGGACACGTCCAGTCCCACCTCTCCTTTTTTCAGGAAGGGGATGTCCAGATGAATTTCACTCCGAATGACCTTTATCCAACCGGTGATGAACTTGAACAGCGCGCCCACGCCGAGCCCCAGAAAGACGTTCTTCGCATGCGTGCCGCCTGCATCGCTCGCCACCAGGACCTCCGCACACGCGGTGCCCTCCGGGTACGGCAGGTTGCCGTGTTCTTTCTCGATCAAGAATCTTCGCAGCGGGATCATGAACAGCACGCCCAGCAGCCCGCCGAACAGCGCCAGCATCGTCATCTGCACCAGGGAGGGCGCAAATCCCCACAAGAAAAGCGCAGGCAGGGTGAAAATCACGCCGCTGGCCACGGAACTGGAAGCCGACCCGATGGTCTGGGAGATGTTCGCCTCCAGAATCCCCCCTTTCCTGCCCATCGCCTGCAGGGCTTTGAACACCGCCACGGTGAGTACCGCCACCGGAATCGACGTGGAAATGGTCAGCCCCACCTTCAGCCCCAAATAGGCGTTGGCCGCACCGAACAGGATACCGAACACCACGCCGGCGATGATTGCCTTCGCGGTAAACTCCAGGGGGCTTTCAGAGGCGGGGACGTACGGGTCGTATGTTTCTCCTGGTGGAATGGGTTCGTAGGCCTTCTGACTCAGTCCGTTTCGATGTTCCATGTGTGCTCTCGTTTTTCTCTAAATGGGGAAGGACGGCAAAAATTTCTGCCAGTGTAAGCCATTCGTGCAAAAAATGCAAGGGATTTCTTGGGGCGAGTGGACGCGATGAGGGATGCGACAACGAGGAATGGAGACCGCAGCGACCGTTCTCTACCGTTTGCTGTTGTCGTCAAGACCAGCAAGCAGCACACGCAGGGTACTTTCCGGAATCGCACGCCCAGGGGCTCAGGGACGAGAACGAGCCGGTTAACCCCTAGCCGAATTCCTCCACCTTGCCCACGTCGCGCCAGTGGTACCCGTCCGCGCGAAACGCCAGGACCGGCGCGCTCGCCGCGGCCAGTCTCAGGTAGCTTTTGATGATGGAAAACGGTCCCTGCTCATCGAGCCTGGCGAGCAGCGCGGGAGAGATGACATGAATGCCGCAAAACGCCAGCGCCTCGGTTCGCCCCTGAGGGGGCCGCGCCCGGATCTCTTCCCCTGTGCGGGTGGACTTCCAGCCACACAACCGGTCGGTCTCATCGAAAATGAGGTAGCGGGAGCTTTGCCGTCGCATCACCGCGAGGGTGGCCAGAGCCTGCCGTTCCCGGTGAGCCGTGACCATCTTTCCCAGGTCGATGTCGCTGAGCACATCGACGTTGTGCAAAAAGAAGGGCTCGCCGTCGTCAAAAAAGAACCCGGCTTTT
>CAYQOI010000163.1:0-7590 GCA_964419085.1 uncultured Cytophagia bacterium
GGCCGGGAACGTGAGCTGGAGTCGCGATGGGGTGGCGGTGTCCACGGTGCTGAACGACCAGCGGGGCGCCGTTCTGGTGGATGACGGTCTCGGCGGCGCCATCATCGCGTGGGAAGATCTGCGCAACGGCGCCGACCACGACCTCTACGCGCAGCGCGTCAACGTCAAAGGGACACTGGGAGAATTCCGAAAAATAACCGTTGCGGCGCCGCCCTCCAACGCAAATTGGGAGGTGGGTAGCTCGCAGAGCGTGGGCTGGACCGCCAGCCCGGAAATCGACAGCGTCAAAGTGGAATTGTCGCGCGACGGCGGCCTAACTTTTGAACCGTTGTTTCCCGCGCTGCCCAACAGCAGCCCGGAAAACGGGTCGGTCACCATCGACTCCGTGCCCGGGCCGCCCAGTACCCTCGCGAAAATCCGGGTGAGCGCCAAAGATGCGGCGTTCATTTTTTCCGAAAGCGACATCTTCGCCATCTCACCGGCGAGCGGGCCGGAACTCAACCCGGACCTGGTGTCGCAGGCCGGATTCGGCGACACGCTGACCGTCACCACCGAAGCGATGGATGTCAGCGGCGTGGACAGCGTTTTTCTGCACTACCGCAAAGGGGGCGCACGCGCGTTTGTGAAACAACCCATGCAGCACGTGGAGCAAAGCCGGTACAGCGCTGCCATCCCTCCCGACTTCGTCACCGAGCGAGGGGTCGAGTATTTCATCAGCGCCATCGACAGCCTGGGACGAGACAGCCACACCGACACCGTGTTTGTGCCTGTTCGCTTCCCGTCGGGCACCGAGACCGCGGACATCTTCTCGGGATCGGCCCAAACCGCGTACCGCATGATCTCGGCGGCCAATCTCCTGGACCAGCCGCTGGCCGACGAAATCTTCGCCTTTTCCAACTTCGGCCCGTACGACACCACCAGTTGGCGGCTCTTCCAGTACCGCAACGGCGAGAATGTCGAACGCGATTCCCTCAACGCGAGCACCTTCCGGTTCGACCCGGGTCAGGCGTTCTGGCTCATTTCCTCTAACAATCGCACCGTGGACTTTGGCGCGGGGCACTCCGTGCGGGCTGATTCCAGCCGGAAAATCACCTTGCAGCCGGGTTGGAACCAGGTGGGCAATCCGTTTGCGTTCGCGGTCTCCTGGGACTCCATCCTGGTCGCCAGCAACAACCCGATGCTGTCGCTGCCGTTTTTCTTCACCGGAAGCTACGCCGCGGTGAACAAGCTGGAGCCTTTCCAGGGCTACTTCGTGTTCAATTTCGACACCCAGCCTATCCAGTTGACGGTGCCGCCTGTCGAGGCGGCCGACGCGCCCTTGACACGGCGCAGCAGCAGCGAAGGATGGACGATTCAGGTCAAGGCTTCGTGCCAGCAGGCCCGCGACGATTTCAACCTTCTCGGTGTTCGTGAGGACGCGGCCGCTACGTGGGACCCTCACGACAACCCGGAGCCGCCGCCCATCGGGGAGTTCGTCTCCCTGTCCTTTCCCCACAGCGAGTGGCCTGTTTTTGCCAACGACTACACCACCGACTATCGGGGTGACCTTGGGGACGGCCAGAGTTGGCGTGTTCTGGTGCGAACGAACATCGCGGGGGCCGAAACGCGGCTGGTTTTCTCCGGCCTGGAAGCCCTGCCCGCCGGGGTTTCGGCCGTGCTGGTGGACGAGGCGCTGGGGCTGTCTCAGGATCTGAAGACGCAGCCGGAATATGTTTTTGCCACCGGAAAAGCCGGCGCGGCAAAGACCCTAAACGTGCTGGTGGGCACGGAGGCGTACGTGGCCGACGAAGTGGCTCAGGTCATTTCGGTGCCGCAGACGTTCGAGCTGTCGCAGAATTTTCCCAATCCGTTCAATCCGGTGACCTCCATCCGCTACGCGCTGCCGGCGCCCGCGCGGGTGACGATTCGCGTCTACGATCTGCTCGGGCGTGAGGTGGTCACGCTGGTAGACGACGAGCAGAAACCGGCAGGCAACCACGTGACCACCTGGAATGGCCGTGACCGCCACGGCCGGACCGTGGCCAGCGGCGTCTATCTCTACCGGATCGTCGCCGGAAGCCGGTTCAAACAAACAAAAAAGATGGTTCTGGTCAAATGACGGCGCAATCTCCCGAGTCGTCTTCTGACTACAAACGGGCAGAACAAGTGAGCGAGGTGAGCATGAAAAGGCTTTTTGGGATTCTGATCGCGGGGCTCGCTTTTACGGTCTCGCTTTGGGCGCAAGAGGAGGTGAAAGAGGAATCACCGGCCCAGATACTCTCGCAATCGGGCTACGAAAAATCCGCGGCCGCGGTGGTGAAGCTGGTCTCAGATGCAGGTCGAAATATCGGCGCAGGGGTAATCGTGGGCATTCACAACGATGGCATCGGCTTCATCCTCACTTCCTACAGCCTGGTGGCCGGACGAGACAAGGTGGCGGTGATCGTGAAAGACTATCCCGACGCGCTGCTGGGCCATGTGCTGGAGCGCTGGGTCGATTTTGAGCTGGACCTTGCGGTAGTCGCGGTTCGCAATTTTCCGCCGGAACAGATGGTGGTGACGCTCGGCGGCACCAAATCCGTTGCCCGGGAAAAGCAGTACACCGTCATCGGTCACACCGAATTCGGCGACTGGCTCCCCATTCCGGTCACGGTCAGAGATATGAACGACCACTACTTCGGGATCAGCGCGGGGGACTACGTCGGGCTGGATGGGTCGCCGCTTGTCACCGAGGATGGCAAAATGATCGGTCTGGTGGTGAGCGACGAGAAGAATCCCTTTGGCGACGACACGTTACTCACTGCGGTCCGCATCGACGCAGTACAACCCATTCTGGAAGGCTGGTTTCAACCCATCGCGCTGCGACGGAAATGGCGGCAGAAAGGGACGGGCCTGGCGAAATGGATCTGGGCCGTGGGGGGCGGTGTACTCGGGGGAACCATCGCTGCGGCCCTCGCGGTCGGTGGCGGAGGAGGAGGTACGCCACGCGGCCTGCCCAGGCCCCCCGCGCCGCCAAACAACCGGCCTTGACCCGGGGCTCACCCACCAGCGAGAGAGGAGCCACGAATCATCCCCGCGCGAGCAAGCGGCGGAGCCGGGCGTCCGGTTTTGGCCGGGCGCCGGCATGTCCCACCACCCAGGAGGAGATCATAACCGCGAATCTCGCAGCTTTGAGATGGTCCCGGTTGCGAAGGAATTCCGCCAGGTAGGCGCCGGCAAAGGCATCTCCCGCGCCGGTCGCATCGATGGGGTTGTCCGGCCCGGGCGGAATGTGGGAGCGCTTTCCATCCTCGACGATGAGCGCTCCCTGCGCGTCTAACTTCAGCGCGATCAGGGCCTTTGGAAAGAGTCTCGCCAGCTCCCCCGCGATCTCCTCCGGCGTCCGCCCACCGGTGAGCGCTTCGCCTTCTTCCAGATTGGGAAAAAAGATATCCACGCCCAGGTCGGTGACGTGCTGCAGAAACTCCTTTGCGCCCATCTGGTGAATCATTTGAAATGAGCCCGGGTCGAAGGAGAGCGTCGCGCCCGCTTCTTTGGCGATTCTGGCCGCTTTTCTGGCCGCGCTCTGCGGTGGGTCGGTGAAGAAAGACCACGCGGTCAGGTGGAGGTGTCGAGCGGCCCGAAGCAAGTCGGTGGGCAACTCCGAAGGCTGCAGATAGAAATCGGCACCTTTACCGGACACCATGGAGCGCTTGCCGTTTTCATCCACCCACACCGCCACCACCGCAGTCCGGTGCTCGCTGGTCTCGACGAAATGCGCGCCAACCCCCTCTTCTGCGAGGTTCTCTTTTGCCAGCAGCCCGAAACGGTCCTTGCCGATTTTGCCCAGAAAAACGGTCTCCAAACCGCAGCGCGCAGCCCAGACCGTGACGTTTGCCGCACTTCCCCCCGGCTCCAATCGCAGTTCGCCAAGTGTGTCGCCGCCGGGCAGCAATTTCGTCGGCGTGCGGATGAGCACGTCCCAGGCGAAGTCGCCTAAAACCAGAAGGGGGATGTCCTGTCTTGCCATGTCTCCAATCGTGCTCCACGCAATTCGTCCGTCGGCTTAGAGTAGGAAAAAAAAGAGTGAGAAGCAACAAGTTCGTGCACGTCCGCCGACAAATCGCGCCAAACGAGCGCTGTTGCAGAGGAGAAAAAGACTTGCATTTTTCAGCCCAATCGGTTATTTTTGCAACGAATTTGTAACATCGATCGCGTGCGAGGGATTCTCAGGAGCGCCCCTTACCACCGGCCGGTAAGTGGCGTTTCATTTGTTAAAGGAGGGGTCGATTCCGGAAGACAAGCACAGAAGTGAGTATGACGCGGTGATCATCGGCAGCGGGTTCGGCGGCTCGATGACCGCGCACGCGCTGGTGAACGCGGGAAAGCGGGTGCTCATGCTGGAGCGCGGGGACTGGGTGAAACGGGGTGAACACAACTGGGGGCCGGATGGGTCGGTGGATCTGACGCCGTTCTATTCCAAGGAAACACCCTACCGCGTGCTGGCCGGAGGCAACAGTCCGGTCATGGGGGGCTACCACTGCGTGGGCGGACCTTCCGTGTTCTACGGCGCGGTGTCCATGCGTTTCCGGGAACAGGATTTCGAGGCCAGCCATGAGATCGTGAGCGATTCCGGCGCCCACTGGCCCTACACCTACGCGGACCTGGAACCGTACTACTGCCGAGCAGAACAAATTCTCGGCGTCGCCGGACAGGCCGGCAGCGACCCCACAGAGCCGGCCCGGAGCGCCCCTTATCCCCAAGAGCTCAATTCCCTTTCCGAAACCTCGCAGATGATCAAAGCCGCGGCGGAACGATTGGGATTACAGCCGTTTCGCCTGCCACTGGCGATCAACTACGCGGCGGAAAACGGCCGGGCCGCATGCGTTTCCTGCCCCACGTGCGACACGTTCGCGTGCGCGATTCAGGCCAAAAACGACCTGGCGACGCGGGTGCTCCCGGACCTCATCCAAAAGGGCTTGGAGCTACGGCCGAACACGGTGGCCGTCCGGTTGCTCTCCCAGAACGGCCGGCTCACCGCGGTGGAATGCTTCGACAAGAACAAGAATGAGACGGTGCGCTACCACGGAAAGCTCTTCATCCTGTCGGCCGGCTCTCTCGCCTCGCCCCATCTCATCCTGGCCTCCGGCCTTGAAAAGCAAAATCCGGGCGGCCGGGTGGTGGGCCACTACCTGACCCGCCACTGCAACGCCATCGCGTTCGGATTCTTTCCGAAGCGGCCTAACCCGAAAAACGAGTTTCATAAGCAGATCGGCATCCACGACTTCTATTTTGGCCATCCCGAGATCAAGCAGCCAGCCGGGAAGTTGGGCAGCATGCAGCAACTGCAGACGCCCCCCATCGGACTGGTGCACAAACTCGTGCCGCCGCCGTTTGGGAGGCTCCTGGGGCTCGGGGTTCCGCACCTGACCGGTCTGCTGGTGATGGCCGAAGATCAGCCAAGATATGAGAATCACGTGGCCATCGACGCGTCGCAGCGGGATCGTTTCGGCCTGCCGCAGCTTCTGGTGACACACCGTTACACCGCGCGCGATTACGCCGCGCGCGATGCGTTGCTGGCTGAGGCCAGAAAGATCCTCAAAACCGCGGGGGCGCTCTTCTGCTACATCCACAAGATCAAGACATTTTCCCACGCGGTGGGCACGGTACGAATGGGCAGCGACCCGCAAACTTCCGCGCTGGACCCCCACTGTCGGTTCCGCGGGGTGGACAATCTGTTTGTGGTGGACGGCAGTTTCATGCCCACTTCCGGCGGGCTCAATCCAAGTCTCACCATCTCCGCGAACGCGCTGCGCGTTGCCGAGCACATTCTCAAACTCAACCTGCTGGACTGAAAATGCCCGAAAACGAAAACAAACCGTTGAATCTGGCGTTTCTCGGGTGCGGTTTTGCCACGCGGCTCCACAGCAAGACCCTGCGAGGTTTCGACACGGTTCACCGCTACTACGCCAGCCGGGACAAAAACAAAGCCGAGGCGTACAACCGAAAATATGGCGGCCACGGCATATTCGATTCCTACGACGCAGCCATCCGGGCTGACGAGGTCGACGCGGTGCTGGTGGCCACGCCGCCGGTCCAGCATCTGGACCAGACGTTGCAGGCGCTGGAGGCGGGCAAACACGTGATCGTGGAAAAACCGCCGTTTCTGCGTTCCAAGGATTTTGGGCAGGTCCGCAAAGCTGCAGCCAGGGCTCAGCGTCGGGTTTTCGTCGCGGAGAATTACTTCTACAAGCCTGTGGCCAGGCATCTGCGGCAACTGCTGCAGGACCAGGTGATCGGAGAGATTCTCTTTTTGCACTTCAACGCGTTGAAGCAGCAAAACGCGCGGGACTGGCGGGCGCAAGCCGAGCTCGCCGGGGGCGGCGCGCTTTTCGAGGGCGGCATTCACTGGGTGGATTTCGTCGCGAACCTGGGGCTGCGCCCTGCAGGTGCCAGCGGGTTTCAACCGCAGCCGTCGCACGGAATGGAGCGAAGCATCCTCGCGGTGGTGCAGTACGAAGAAGGCCCGGTGGGCACACTTTACTACTCATGGGAAACGCCGTCGCTCTTCAAGGGCCTGCGACTCTCAAAGATCTACGGCAAGCAGGGCAGCATCACCTTCGAGTCCAACGGGCTGTTCATCATCGTGCGGGGCAGAAAAAAGCGCATCATCTTCCCGGGTCTGAAAGACATCGCAGGCTACAAAGGCATGTTTCGCGATTTTGTCGCCAGCATGCAAACCGGCCGGGAACCGCAGTTTACCCTGGACCTGGCAGAACAGGATCTCAAGCTCGTCGAGCAGATCTACGAATCGTGTAACTCAAGATAGGTTAAGGAGGGAACGCATCCAACATGGAACTCATCATCGCACTCGTGATCGGTTTGGTCGCAGGATTACACACCTCAACGTGGGGCATGTATAAAGATGCACCATACGAGGGGTTCACCTGGCCGAAATACTTTCGCAGCACACTGCTCAGCGGCGCCATTGCGGTGGTCGTCGTTCGCGTCACGGACCTGGACGTCACCCACGCGCCGCACATGGTCGTGCTCTACGGGTTCACCTACGTCATCGAACGGGCCATGACGGAATTCTACAAGACGTTTCTCCGGGTGGAAGACCAGTCCAAATACTTCATTCCCATGCAGTTCAGCGTTCAGGGCAATGTGGTGGAAAACCGGGCGGTGCAGCTTTTGGTGGGCTTTCTCTACATGAGTGGCGTCCTGCTGGCTGCCTACGGCGTCTACTCGCTGCAAAGGGTCAATCTCGGACTCCCGGGATTCGCGGTGGTGCTCACCATCGGCAGTATCGGGGGCTGGATTTCAGCATTCGGTGGCGCGTGGAAAGATGCACCCAAAGAGGGCTTTGAGATCCTCAAGTTCTTTCGCAGTCCCGTGATCGCGCTGCTGTACGCCATCATGCTGGCCCATTTCACCGACAACTATTTGTTCATCTCCATGGGCGCGCTGGGCTACACCGTAGGCACCATCGAAACCTACAAAACCTTTTTCTTTCCCAGCAAGCCCCGGGGCAAATTCGCTGGAAAGGAAATCAAGTTTCCGGAGATGTGGCGCCGCCGGCACTATTTCGTGCCCCTGTATGTCGCGATCTGGTTGGCGGTGATCACGACC
>CAYQOI010000164.1:0-7535 GCA_964419085.1 uncultured Cytophagia bacterium
GCACCTTCCGAATTCTCCAATTGAATCTGTTTCTCGAGAACAAAAATGTCCTCGAATTTCGTTGCCCTTTCCACGGTTTCGATTGCTTGTGGGTCGACCGGTAGGTTCGGCATATCTCTTTCTTTGGGCGCCTTGGAACATGCGGAGAATATCACCGGCAGGGCGTACAACAGAACCCAATGAATTGGCGGCACGCATTGGAGTGACCGTTGGTCGTACTTTTGTTTTCTTAAGTTGTCAACGAGCCCAAAATGGGCCGCGATCTCAAGCAGTCGCATCTTGTATATTCCTTAAAGGTGAGGGCAAGAACCGCGTTCTCCGCCTCTACGAGGGCTGGCAGCAAAGTCACCCACAAATCCCATACGGAAACCGCCGGAGAAGATCAGCACGAGGTTCCGTTCTTTCGTCAGCAGGCAGGACAAACCATGATCCCTTCCCTTCCGAATTCCTGCGACGTCCCCTGTCACGCATAGCGGTGGTGCGGTGATGAGCGCGGTTTTCTATGTTAACAGAAACAAAAAAACAGCGGATTTTCTTTCAGAGTTTTGGAAAAAGTACCGCCCGGAGAAGCCTCCGGGGGGTCGTCGGTTGCAAGCTCTACCTGCGGCTCTTCTCCTCACAGGGGATTCAAACCTCTGAATTCGATTTTGATACAAGATAATTTCATTTGCAATTCTGCCGGGAAAACCGTATAATTACACAAAGTGTAACTGCATGGATGGAGGAGTAACAAAACCCATGGAATCTCGAATCAGCCAATATGGAAATTCTCTCGCTTTGCGCATTCCAAAACCGTTTGCGCAAGACCTGGGGTTGAGCAAGGGCAGCGCAGTGGACATACGTTTGGAGGATGGCAAACTGATTGTTGAAGTACTCCAGAAAGAAAAAGAGCAGTCCGGGACTTCTCCAAAAGAGTTGGTCAAATTCATCGAGCGGCTGCCGAAGGAGAACTTCAGCGAAATCATGAAAACCATCAACGAAGGGTGCGAACAAATAAATGAAGGCGACTGGTAGGCTGCTCCTGGACACCACCATCATCTCTGATATCAACAATAATGTGTCAGAGACGCTTGAGCCGCTCATGTCGGCGGAGGAGATCTTTACGTCGGTTGTCGCGGCCGGCGAGCTTTTTTATGGTATCGAGAACTCCAGGTGAAAAAAAGAGAACATCCGCTTTTATACCGACTTTTTTCAGACCTGCGCGGTGCTCGAAGTCACCCTGGACACCGCGTCCATCTACGGCAGCATCAAATCAAAGCTCAGAAAAAAGGGCAAGCCCATCCCTGAAAACGATATTTGGATGGCCGCCATAGCCATTCAAAATGACTTGACGTTGCTGACCCACGACCATCACTTCACCGCGATTGATGGGCTGCGGTTAAGAATGCTCTAAGCAGCCCATTCCTTAAACCTCGAGCCTGCAGATGAAAACATGGGCTACACCTGTACCTTTGTTCCAGCGATAGACGCCTCACCGGGCGTCGCCTGCGGCGTTAAAAATCACATGCGCCGCGGCCGCTGGCACGCTACACCACTACAACCTTGTCTCTCAAGCGGTGTGACTCGATGCGCCCCGACACCCCCTCCGCATTGTAGGGGAGATTGATGGCCCCGGGAAGGTGCCCAAGCTGGAATGGAAAACCGTTCCCTTCGCATGCGAACTTTCGTCCCTTCATGACCGGGTCCAACGGCACTCGAGAAGTGTCTGTTCTAAGGTCTTCCCACACAGGAATAGCGGAAACAGACCTTACCTTCGTGTTTCACGGTCACTTCAATTGCCCCGGCGGTTTCATCATGTAACTTCTTGGTGAACAGCACCAGCTTCTTCCTGCGGAGTGCAGGAGAGATTGCCATTTCTGCGGTCATGGGGCGAAGTGCAGTGCGTACTGAATGACCGGGCGGAAAGATCGAAGGCTTACGTGGCCACAATACATGGGCAAAAAGGTCTTGCCTGTCTTTCTCCATGATTGCGACCGGAACAGCGAAGGTTTTGGCTATCGGCACCAATCTTGCTCGGGCTTTTCGGGGCTGAATCGGACCTAACCTGGTGCGCAGCATGGTGTTCTCCACGGAGGTTTCGTGCTCCCGGTGACGCATTCTATCTGAATCCGCAAAATACAGGATGAAGCTATTCCTCGCTGGAGACGAGTTTGCTTCCCGAAGAGCATTGGAGTGGCTTTCTTGCAACGCCGCGGGACCTCGAGACTCCACAAGACCGATGAGCAAAAACACGAAAGCATGCAGAAGAAACGAAAACAACAGACAAAGCCGCATGGAAAACCTTCTGACCTGTGAAGTGTCGCAGCAGCGCATCACGACTCCAACCGCCTCCTCATACTACATGCCCACCATTTCTCGCATGACCGACCAGGCCTAAAAGACGACCTCGAAGACGGCAACCTCCGGATTGCCGACTGCTGAGAATTGGTTCGGCTCCACGTCCGGCCATTTGAGTACGTACAAGAATTCATCCCGACTTGCAATTGTCACCAGATTCTCACCGCCGAATCGTGCAAAATAGTCTCCCAACGGGTGGAACGTCCCATCCTCCAGGAAGAGATCGAGAAATAGCGACTTTTCCCGCACACGGACCACCAAATAAAACCGTTCCCCACTTTTTACAACGGGAAAAACGTCTTTGATTGTATCGCTTTGTCGAGCGTTTTTGAGGGCGGTTGCCCATCTGCGGGGGTCCTGGGGCGCGTCTTCCTCTGGCCGCTGTAACACCCCCTCGGGGTAAACGAGGTCCGCCAGGCGCCGGCCGGCAAGATCATATCTGTAGATGCGGTCCGCAAACGGGTTGGAGACACAGATCGTGCCGTCGTCCAGCAACACCACCCTGTCTCCCCATGCCGCAAAGTGCTGAGATAGTCTGGGGAAACGCAGGCCCGGGAATGCCGCAAAGCTTTTCATTTTCCTTTCATCGCTCAAAATGACCACTTCTGCTTCGCCCGGTTGTCCCAAAACGCGCCTGGGATGCTTGAGCAGCACAATGGTCTTCCCATCCCGACTTGCGATATCCACAAATGCGGGCGGAGATGTCCTCCTCTGGTGCGAGCTGTCAAACGGAACAAGCTTAAACTCATCTTGTTGCAAATCGTAGAGAAGGTACTTCTGAACGAAACCGGATGGCAGAAAAATGAGCTTCCCTGCGTTTGTCGCGCGCACGCGTTCAAATCTCCCTCGCTTGTTGGCCCCTGGGCCGTAAGCATCCTCAAACCGAATCGCCTTCAAGAACGCTCCCGTGTTTCCGAAAACAGTGGCCTGGTTGCCACGGTCATGAATGACGACTATCTGCTTTGTGGGAGTGAGGGCCATGGTCCGGATATCCGACAAAAGGTCGCCGGCTTCAGACACTGCGAGCGGGATGTGCCGTTGAAGCAAAACTCTTTTCCCCGCGCCGGGTCGCATCCATTTCGCCGGCCGCGAAGAGGCGAGAGAAGTCGAGACCATGCACTTCGTCAGCAGGGCGAGGAAACACAAAAGCAAAAGAGGCCGTTGGCTGCAAAACCGCGTCGGGGGATCCATCGAAACTCTACCGTCCAACCATCTTGCGCTCGTTGTATTTATTTAACCTACGCTCCAACCACCGCTCCGGGTTCCCACCACTCCCGTAGAATCAGACTTTCTACGAAGAGAGGCAAAACACCTCACGCGGGTTACGAGGGTGCCATGCAGCTTGGTTCTTCTCAAAAATCCCGCAGCCGATAGAAAACGAGGACCGGATTGGAGAGGTCGGTTAGCTTTTTGATTACAGAAACAAGAGCAGGAGAAATCTTGTGCTTGCGTTTTCCATAGATATCCATCAACTCCAGCGGGTCGAGAACCCCGATGAACTCATCCCCGCAAGCCGCAACAGGGGAAGCAAACACCCCTCCATCCATGTCATTTGCAAGTAACGCACTTGCTCTTACGTGATTGGTCTTCTTTGAATAAAAGGCAGAATATCTTCTGCCATGGTAACCAAAGTCGAAGCAGACGTGATTTTCAGTTTCTGAATAGTTCTCGATGAAATGACTGTAGTTGCTAATCGCTTTCAGCAATTGTGCGTGCGGTACACGCCGCAGCAAGAACTCTTTTGGCAGCTTCGTCTTTCCGAAATCGATGCTGTACAGAGGGTTGACCTGGGTTTTGTTGACCCTGTAAACCGTATCACGCAACGACGGCATGAAGATGACGCCACCTGAGGTGACCGAGAAAACCGTTTGCGGCGCGAATCTCAGCGGATTCGGCCGAACCTCATAGGGGAAAAGTTGTTTGAGAATCTTATTCTCTTTTACAAACGTGAGATTGTAGGATGTGTTGTCATTTGTTCCCGGAAGCGACACGTAATTGTGATAAAATACAAACGAATCCGGGCCGACCTGAGCAAAGGAATAGGCAAAAAAGGGCAATCTTATTTCCTCAAGGTAGTCTCCATTCTGGTCGTATTTGAGGAGCTTCCGTTGACTCGTATCCAGAATAATAATGCTTCTGCTGTCGTGGTAAGAGTCGACCGTAAAATCATCAGGTCTGACATACTCTCCCGGTCCTTGCCCGGTTCGCTTGATCTGGAACAAGAATCGGCCGTCTTTGCCAAAAACGAAGAGCGATTTGGCCGCATCACGATCTAAGATATAGAACCGTTCATCAACGCACATCAGTTTGTCCACATTCCCGATCAAGTGGGACGGGTCCGATGCCAGGGGCAGATAGTGTAGGCTATCGGCCACCTCGGACAGCAAGAGAATATTCTCATCGGGTTCCACTTTGAGCGTCGCAACCGTCGCGGGCGCACGCACGTCGTGCTTCCGGGGGCTCTCCCTTTTGCATCCGGTCACTGAAACTAAACAAGTAAGGCCGTACAAAACCCAAGATCTCACGGTCAAATGGTTTTGCATGTCGTTCCCTTTTATAACTGTTCGTCTCGACCTTCCCAGGTCGATTGAGGCTTGAGAATCACGAGTTTTATCTTTTGATCGGTATCCTCAGAGTCGTTTTCATATTCATAAATAACGATTTTGTCGGGCGGCGAAATCAGCAGCGACCCCCGCTTTTCCCAGCTTACCGGATAGCTTTTGAACGGGATGTCACTCCTGATCAGGTTGCCGGACGCCGTGTAGAAACTAAAATGCAAACGATTGTCGAAGCCTGATTTTTCAAGATTCCAGAACAACGTGGCGACAATTCCCGGCGGGAAAGTCAGGATGCCCTCAGCCAGAGAGCATTTGGAGAGGTGGTTGGTCACAAAATCTTGCAGTTTAGCGATGTATTCTGCTGTCGCATACTTCGCCCCGGGAATGAGCGCGGCCTGCTCAGTTAAAGGAGAGCGGTACTGCCTGGGTTTCGTGCCAAAGATCTTGAGCACTTTACCCTGGCCAGAGTACACGATAACATGGTAATCGGTATAATCCATTTGGTAGAATAAGCCACCAAGACAAGCCAGATACGGTGCGGAAGACGTCTTGGCAAGCGACTCGAATCTGCGGTAGGAATCTGAGGGCTGCCCGAACATGTGGAGGAGTTTGCCTTTCTTGGTGTAAACGTGGACCGTGGGCCCACCTGAAGGGACCCTCAATTGATGGGTGACCACGGTGTTTCTTCCACCCGCATAAACTCCGTCTAGTAGACCCTGTACACGAAAGGAACGCAGGAATGCGCCGGACGTATCGAAAACTGAGATCCGGGAGAGACCCACGTCACCAACATAAATTTCATTGCCACAGGTGGTGATGAATCTGGGCAGTTGATATTCCCCCGGTCCCTTTCCCTGCTTTCCAAACTGTCCCCGGAAGCGACCGTTTTGATCAAAACGAAGAACCGACCCGGCAAAGCGGGTGTCCACCAAAAAGAGGCTTCCGTTGTCCGAAACGTGGATGTTATCGAGTCGTCCCAGCACGAAAGCGGAAGGAATCGTGAGTCGAACCGTGTCCGCGGTGAAAATATCCTCCACATATTTTGCACTTCTGATCTTTTCCACCAGGGGGAGGGTTGTGGTTGTCGTGGCGTTTTGATCCCCTCGTTTTCCGGCGCATCCAGAATAAGCAAGTGTCACGATTCCGCACACAAGCAGATGAAGCCAATTCTTCGGGAACCTCAAGCGCTTACTCCAAATCTGTGTTCGGTTTCTCGCGGCAGGGAAGAATCTGCGAGGATGTAGGGTCATTCGTGGTGCTGAATCTTCATGTTGATTCTGTATTTCAGGATTTCGAGTCGCTCAGGACTCCTAAACCTGCTCAAATAAAGCATGCCATCAGGAGTCACAAACTGAGGCTTGTAGTCGGTTTTTACTTCAGCCACGATGTCCCTTTCCCGGAGGTCGTAGACGGCAAGATAGTACAGGAAACTGAGCTCTTGCTTGTTGGGGACGGTGGAATAGCCACAAAGAAGCAAGTGATGAAACACAAACAGGCCGTTGTCCTGCAAGGTACAATGGTTCAGCCAGGTGCTGATGCTTTGATTGTCCAGGGTCAGAATGACGTCCTCGGGATCGCGATAAAAAGACGGTATTACCTTGAGCGAATCCAATAAGGTCCAGTCCTTTGAGTAGACGGTGACAAGATAATCGGTTGTGTGGGAGGCATAGATACGCCGCGCAGACCGGTCGACGGCCACGTCTGCTTCTACATCCACCAAACCCAAAGCGGTATTCTTTTTACGACTTTCCCGTACCCTGCGATTCATCTCGTAGTGAGAACCCAGATATGTGCCATCCGGGTCATATTTGTGAATAAGTCTCGGTTTCTTGCTGCTCTCCACACCGATTAGATAGACGTCGTCGTTCCAGTCGATGGCGATTCCCTCCGGCGCCAAAACATGCTTTGGAGAGAAAGAACGGATATAATTGTACTCCTTGTCGAAGAGCGTGACTCTGTGGTTCCCCGGGTCCACCACAAAAATATTGCCTCTGGAATCGATTGCCAGCCCATAGGGGTCGCCCAGTTCCCCTGGTCCTTTCCCCTCCGCACCGAAGATGGTAAGAAGCCGGCCTCGATCGTTGTAGACTTTCACGTTCTTGTTGACTCCGTCCAGAAGCAGAATTTTCCCGTCGGAGAGCGCCACCATATCCGTGGCCTCCCCGATGAAGTCTCTTTCGTTTTGTTCAAGAACGATCTCGTCTTGAAACTCGAAGAGTGGCGATGCAGAAAGAGCGGTCACAGAAACCTTTGATTTGACTCCGAGTGCGGTGAGGTCCACCTGATTTGTCGCATCTTCAACAAAAAAGAGCCTGTAGAACGTAAGGAGCCCCACCACAACCACTGACACGACAACAAGAATGATGAGCTTTTTGTGCAGATTCCCCGAATTCATTATTTTAACTGGAGGCTTTGTCATGGTCCGTCACCTAAAAAAGTGCGCTCAGAAGACGAAATTGTTGTGGCCACAACTCCGTTCCCGCCGGCCACGGGGGGCGGTTGCCTTGCGGGCCGCTATATAGGTGTTTCATCCATGGCTCCCCTTCCTTTCCGAATTCCTGCGGGGTCCCCTGTGATGCAGAACTTTGGTGCGGCAATAACTGCGGTTCTCTATACTAATATAGACAAGAAAACGGCGGA
>CAYQOI010000165.1:0-7520 GCA_964419085.1 uncultured Cytophagia bacterium
AAGACATCATCTTTGCCCGGAATGTCTATGAACAGAGATTCGCATGAATTTGTTGGGGTACAATTTAGTCACAGACGAGCGCCGAATCAAGAGAATTCTACCGCGGCCAGCGCAGAGGTCAGCTTCCCACGCGTTTGACTTCCAGCGAAAAATTTCATATCTTCGGCTAATTGACCAGCCCTAATTCACCAACGGAGGAACAGTTATGCGCAAAGTGTTGTCTGCTTTCGTCATGCTTGCCCTGTTTCTGTCGGCATGTCAAAAGAAACCTCGGTCAGGGGTGGAACTGGCGAACTTCGACAAATCCGTCAGGCCCCAGGATAACTTCTATGAGTATGTGAACGGCACATGGCTCAAGAAGATCGAAATTCCCGCTGACAAATCCAACTACGGCGCGTTCACCGAACTCTTCGATGAGGCAGAAAAAAATCTGCGGAAAATCATCGAAGACGCGGCTAAGAAACCAAACAAGGAAGAAGGTTCGGATGAACAAAAGGTGGGGGATTTTTACCTGAGCTACATGGACACGGCTCTGGTGGAAGAGGCGGGTCTGAAACCCCTGGAGTCTGACCTCGCCCGCATCCAGAGCGTCAAAAGCAGAAAAGACCTTGTCCAACTCATGGGGTACTTACAGGAGATCGGTGTCCAGCGGCCCATTTCCTTCTTCGTCAATCAGGACGCAAAGAAATCGGACCAGTACATCGGCTACCTCAATCAATCCGGACTGGGTCTTCCCGACCGGGACTACTATTTGAACGAGAGCGAAAAGTTTAAAACCATCCGCGAGAAGTATGTCAAGTACATCGAGAAAATTTTCACCCTGGCGGGTCAACCTGACCCTGCGGCCAAGGCCAAACGCATCATGGAAATCGAGACGGAGATTGCCCACAATCACTGGACTCGCGTGCAAAACCGGGATCGGGACAAAACGTACAACAAGTACAAGGTTTCCGAACTCAAGAAGCTTGCGCCGTCTTTTGACTGGCCGCGTTTCCTCGACGCTGCTGGGGTTGCAAATGCCGAGGCCGTGGTGGTGCGCCAACCCAGTTACATCAAGGCCTTCAACTCCATTTTTCGGCTCGTCTCTGTAGACGACTGGAAAACGTACTACACCTGGAAGCTGCTCAACTCCTCGGCCAGCCTGCTGACCAACGATTTCGTCCAGGCAAATTTCGACTTCTACGGCAAAACGCTGCGAGGGATCAAGCAGATTCGCCCCCGCTGGAAACGCGCGGTGAGCGCAGTGAACCGCTCGCTGGGTGAAGTGCTGGGACGCATCTACGTGTCCAAGTACTTCAAGCCCGAAGCAAAACAGCGCATGGATCAATTGGTGGCCAACCTCAAGGCCGCGTTCAAGGAGCGCCTGGAGCAGCTCGATTGGATGAGCGAAGAGACCAAAAAACAGGCGCTGGACAAACTGGCCAAGTTCCACACCAAGATCGGCTATCCGAGCAAATGGAAAGACTACTCCAAACTCGTGGTCAAGCCCGATGAGCTGGTGGGCAACGTCAAACGCTCGAACATGGTGGAATACCACCGCATGATCGACAAATTGGGCAAGCCCATCGACCGCGAGGAGTGGTTCATGACGCCCCAGACCGTGAACGCGTACTACAACCCGCCCATGAATGAGATCGTGTTCCCGGCCGCGATTCTGCAGCCGCCCTTCTTCAATCCGGCCGCAGATGACGCGATCAACTACGGCGGCATCGGCGCGGTGATCGGGCACGAGATCAGCCACGGATTCGATGACCAGGGCCGTAAATCCGACGGAGACGGCAACCTGCGAGAATGGTGGACCAAAGAAGACGAGCAGAAGTTCAAGGAGCGGGCGCAGGTCATGGTCGATGAGTACAACGCCTTCACCCCCATCGATTCCATGCATGTCAACGGACGCCTGACGCTGGGCGAAAACATCGCGGACCTGGCTGGCCTCACCGTGGCCTACCACGCGTACAAAATGGCGCTGAACGGCAAAGAAGCCCCGGTTCTGGACGGGTTTACCGGCGACCAGCGGTTTTTTATCGGCTGGGCACAGGTGTGGCGGCGCAAGTACCGCGACGATGAGCTCCGCCGCCGTCTCCTGACGGACCCGCACTCCCCCAGCCAGTACCGCTGCAACGGCGTGGTCTCCAACATGCCGGAGTTCTACACCGCATTCGACATCAAAGAGGGCGACGGCATGTTCCGCCCGGAAGACGCGCGGGTGAAGATCTGGTGAGTTGAAATGCCTCGGGTGCAGCGGTCTTTTCCTCTCAGTGGAGACGGCCGGTGCACCCGGGAGCTGTTTTCTGCACAACATAAAGCGAAGGAGCAAAAGATGTCCAACGTCGCTTACGTCTCGAATATCCGCATCGAACGGGAGCAAGGCCCGCTGCGCTTCGCTCACCTTCCTGCGGAGAGCCAGCCGGTGAAATTCGGCGTGCATGGGGCCATCGCGGAGCACTACGGCGTCAGCCCGGACGTCTCTGAGCCGCACGCCACCACGCTGGATTACGTCATCGCGGCCGCGGGCGGGTGACTGACCGGCACCTTCGGCGGCGCGCTGGAAGCGCGCAAGATCGATGCGAGCAACAAAAAACTCACCGCAGATGTGCGCGGAGAAGTGGAGCTGGAAAACAACGTCCTGGTGATCAAGCGCATTCACGTGGTCTACCACCTCGTCGCGCCACAGGATGTAAAGGAAACCGTCGAGCGGGTTCACCGCATCCACGCGGACCACTGCCCGGTTTACCGGTCGCTGTACAAGGCCATCGAGATCACCACCGAGTGCCGGCTGGAAGATGGGTAAAGACGGGGGCACAGAACGTGGGGCGGAGAAGCTGACTTGCGGGAGGATGGTGGCTTCGGTTTCGCCTACTGGGCAAAGACCGAGAGAGCGAAATGATGGGGAGCGCCTTTGCGCGAGGGACTGAGCGAACAGATGAAGGTTAAACTCTTTCCCAGGACCCCATTCGTGTTACAGTTTTGCCGCATTTTGACGCCGATGGCGGTACATAAACCATGAGAAACGTCTCTCTCGCAAACCAGATCAGTGGCCCATGACAGACAGGATCAAAACGTGCTGTGACATCCTGGAATTGCCTGAAGTGCCTTCTTTGCCGGAGTTGAAATCGGCCTACAAGAAGCTCATCAAACAGTGGCACCCGGACCGCTTTCATTCCGACGCGCGCTTGGAACGGCTGGCGCAGCAAAAGGCGAAGAAGATCAACGAGGCGTACCGCTATCTGGTCCAGGTCGTTGGCGAAGGCTCCTCACCGACGGAAGCCAAGGAGTGGCAGGGCGTGCCCAATCCTTACCACACGAGGCACCGCTACACCTGGCAGCGCTACACCCCCGGCTTTCCGGATCCCCATGTTCTGGAGATTTTTCTGGACTCCTCACACATCGTCTCCGCGGGCTACGACCGGGAAAGGCAGATTCTTTATCTGAAGTTTCTGGGAAACGAAATCTTTCTGTACTACGACGTGCCGGAGTACGTCTACTACGATTTCATGTACGCGGAGTCCCACGGCCGCTACGCGCTTAAATACATTTACCCGCGCTTCCGCTACAAGAAATACTCCCCCTTCGAAGCCGCCTGAAGCATCCTGCCGCCGCCGGGCGGCACCTCGCAAAACCCGTTCTCACTCCGCTTCCGCGCTCTCCGACGCAGCACGGAAGGACCGTAGCCGCGGAATGAATCGCGGCGTGGTGCGGGCATAGGTGAGATAGGCCTCTCCGAATTCCTGTTCGACGGTTTTCTCTTCCTGCCGTGCAAGCCAGGCGTACGCCACCACCAGAATCGGCCAGAGGGTCAGCGTCACCAGCGAGGGCCAGTGCAGAATCCAACCGAACGTGAACAGGAAGATGCCGGTGTACTGGGGATGCCGCATGTAGCGGTAGATGCCCGCGGTTACCAGCCCGGTCGCGCGGTGAATTTGGCGCCACCCCAGTGCGATGAGCAGCAGCCCGATCATGCTCAACCAGGTCCCCACGACCGGACCGGCGTGTCCCAGCGTGTGGTGCGCCCACTGTCGCAACGACGGAACCTGGACGAGCGGTGAAAGCAAGAAGATAACCAGCGGCCAACCGAACATCTCCGTCATCAGGGCGATGACGAACGCGACGAACACGCCTTTGGATTTCCAGGTGCCCACGGTGGAGCGGCGGTACGGCAGAAGCGCGAGAAACGCCAACACGATGAGAATATTCAGGATAATGAGTCCGCCCCGACCGAAGTGAGCCCGAATCCAGAGGATGGTAACCGGCGGGCCGCTGTGGTTGACCAGCTCCACCGCGTAGATCGCGACGAAAAGAAGAAGTCCCGCGATCCCCAACCACGTCAAAACATTTTTCTCTTTCATTTTCCTCCGACCTTCCTTTCCATCCGGTCAAAGCGCAGCGACGGTACTTTTTCGCCCGCGATTGACCTTGCGCAGATAATCCAACAACGGCTGGTAGTACTCCAGCATCGCCCGAGCGCTCAGGTCTTCTCCGGTTTTCTCTTTGAGCACCTTGCGCCAGTCCTTGCTGGCCCCGGGCCGCATGATGCTTTTGAGAAACTCGCCCACCTTCTTGTTACCGTAGTAGTTGCAGTTTCGGGGGTCCTGGTGCAGGATGTGCTTCGCGATGTAATCATGCAGATGGAATTTGAGCACACAGGAGAGCGCGTAATCGTAGTACTGTGCCGGGTCGTTGTTGATGTGTGTTTTGCTGGCGGCATCGCAGTACTCTTCCCCGCGCGGGGAGGGCGGCACGATGCCCTGGTACTTTTCGACCATCTCCCACCAGCGGCGGTTGAATTGGTCCTTGGGCAATTCCTTTTCGTACAGCTCGTACTCGAAATGAGACATGGTTCCCGCGGCAAACGGGATGAACACCACGGAACTGCTGGAGAGCGCGTCGTTGAGCAACCACTGGATTTCATCGAATTCTCGGTCTTTGGGCAACAGCCCGATGGCCTGCAGGTAGGCGCGCTGCGACGCGGCCAGCTCCATCAGATCGCCGATGCCCTCGTGGTAGCTCCGGTTGGCCCCGCGGCGCAGAAGCAGCGGCACGTCCGGGTTGGTGTACTCGATGTAGTAATAGATGTGACCCAATTCGTGGTGCGCGGTACCAAACCATCGGTCATTGGGCTCAACGCTCATCAGCGAACGGTAGTCGTTTTCATAGTCGAGATGCCAAGCCGAAGCGTGGTTATTCTTCTTGCGAGAGGAACCGGGCGCCACCGGGTAGAGGTCGGAGTTTTTCCAGAAATTCTGGCTCAAGGTGTCAAATCCGATGCTCACGTAGAAGCGCTCCGCCTGTCGCACGATCCATTCGCTGGTTTTGTCTTTGAACAGGTCGTCGAGGTTGATTCCCTCGACGATGCCGGGCCAGTTTTGCCCCCAACGATTGGGCAGCCAGTGTGCGGGGAGTTTCTCCGGGACCGGCTGATGGTAGCGCTTAGCCAACTCGTAGCGCACGTAGGTGTGGAGCTCCGAGTACAGCGGCCGCAGTTGTTCCACGAGTTGGTCCATCAGGGTCATCATCTCGTCGACGGTCATGCCGTAGTCCGCCACTTCCAGCGCAAAGTAAGAGCTGTACCCCATCTCGCGCGCCACGCGATTGCGCAGCCCCTGAAGTTCGGCCAGACCGTCTTTTAACACCTTGCCCACCTCCTTGCTGGCCTCCCACGCGGCGCGGCGCTCATCCAGGTCCGTGGACTCGACGAGAATGCGGTCGATGTCGTTGGCGCTGACCACTTTCGCCTTGCCCCGTTTGTCGCGCATGACAAAATCAAAGCCAAACAAGAGGCTGTTCTGATGGGTCTCTGCGTTGATGAGTTTCTCCACCACATCCGGGATCGTGCCCGGCTGGTGTGCCGCGCGCAACAGGATTTTTTGCAACTGCAGGACCTGGAGTCGATCCAGTTTGTCTTTCTTCTGCAACAAAGCCTTCGCCTTTTGGATCACCTCCTTGCTGCCCACAAACTCCGCCAGGTGCTTGTCGGCCACGACGCTCAGGCTGTCGTGTTCTTCGCTGATGTCGGTGTTTGCCAGCCAGGCGGCTTTGGACGCCGCGTAATCGAGTTGTTGAAATTTCTTTGTGTAGTCCGCGAGAAAAGACGCGGCCTCGCGTTTCTCGGGGCTCACCGAACAGCTCACCATCAACAGCAGCGCAAGAAGACTCACCACTCCCTTTTTGACCTCCATTCCTGTGCTCCTTTCTGAGTTCGTTTTGAACCAAATTTGTGAGGGTAAGAAAAAGTCTTTTTAACCCGGTTAATTCACAAAAAAGGACAATTTGGGTCGATTCCTGCGAGCCCGTCTGTCACTCGGGAGGAGCCTTGTCGGCAGTTTAAACGCTCGGTGCGGTCAATTGGAGCGCAGACGCTCCCGGATGATCCGTTCAAAACGCGGGCGGTAAATCAGCTCGAATGTCGCCTCTTTGTCGGGGAAGAGTTGTAAGACGCTGCGCTTGGCCGCCTCCACCAGGGCCAGGGCCTCGGCCGCGGAGTGCTCGCCTTGCGCCAAGATCGCGGCGGTAAGGTCTACGATCGTCCGCAGTCTCCGCATTCTCCGGTTTTCGTCTGCGATTTCCTCCGGCGTCGGCATAAGAATGGTCATCCTTTTGAACCCCAGGAGAGGGCTTCTCACAGCACAAAATCCACCCGTGCGGAGAACCCACTGCTCCTGAAATCGAACCCAAGATACGTTTGAAAAAATATAGCAAATTCGCCGAACAATGTCCAGGGTAAACCGTGCAGGAACATTCAATCCCGGTTTATTGTTGAATTAGGAGAAGCAGGCGAGCGCGCATGAAAAGAAAAAGGCAAAGACTTTCCGGACCCACCAAAACCCTCCTCCTGTTGGTCCTCTTCTTCCAGGTGACAATGCTCAACGTTGCGGCACAGTCGAAATCAACCCAAAAGAAAGAGAAGGAAACTCCTGAGGCGGCCGACATCCTCACAAAAAACACACCGGAAGACCGATTGTACCTGTGGCGCAAGTTCAATTTTATCAACGGCGCGATCGCGGACTCATCCGACTCGGCAAACGGGGCGCTCAGATTCGATCTCAAGGTGAGCCCGAACCTTTTGTTCCTGAGCCCAGAGGAACTGGAAGCCCTGCAGCCCGTCAATCCGGATCCCACGGGGGACGTGATCCGGCGCCGGTATCTCGACATCCCCGAGACCCTGCCGCTCAACGACGCCATCCGCGGCCTCGCTAAGGCCATCAAAGGGCATTCACGGGCGAAATCTTACGAGGACATGCCGGTCCCGGAAGACCTGGAGATCGAGGTGCTGAAAATTCTGTGGGTCAAAGACACGGCAACCTCCAGCGAGATATATGCACAGCTGGACAGCACGGTCCGCCTCACTGCTGAAGACCTGCAAGACCTCCTGGAAAGAATGGTCAAGCGCGGGTTCGTGGAGCGCAAACTCGTCTCCCCCACCCACGGCTTCAGCTTGTTTGGCGTCGCGGAAATCGAAGTTTCCGGCAAGAATCGAAAAAACCGGCTTTACCTGTACTGGCCGGTGGTGCAAAGGCAGAAGC
>CAYQOI010000166.1:0-3446 GCA_964419085.1 uncultured Cytophagia bacterium
AACGCCGACGCTCAGTTTTGTCGCCGGTGCGTGTGTTTCCTCCAGCCCGGAGAAGTCTCTCCACCTGATATTCCGAGCGTGTGGCTGCATCGAGCCAGCCCACGATGGTCCGGTGAAGTGTCAGCACCCTCTGTGCCGCTTGCTCCCGCGACGCTTTTTTCTCTGCGGTGAGTCGGATGACCGCAGTGCAGAAAAGCCACCAGAGGAGCATCTCGAAACGCTCCTTGTTGAACCAGAGAATGTCCTCGAACAGGTTGACCTTGAGAAAGTCCCGCACTTCCTCGTCCGCAAACAGCGACCGCAGCGGGCCGTTTTGGTCCCGACCTGTCAGCAATTCCTTAAACCAATCTTGATGTTTTACCAGGATCGGGACGAGACTCCCGAGTTCCTCAACCTGTTGGGCGTTCAGGCCAGCAGCGCGAAAAAATGCCGTGATGCGGGTGAGCAGGAGCCATTCGTCCAACCAGAGGCGACTGCGGGAAGGAAAGCCGTCCTCCTGGGCAACGCGTCCGATTTCATGGACGAGAAGCCAGGCCCAGAGCACAAACCACGGCATCTCACCTGCATTCAGGGGCGTCTTGAGATATCGTACGGCCGCGGCATACGGCTTTGACCCACGCATGGGGAAGCGCCGGGCCACCTGCGAAAGCCGGAGAGCGGCCTCCATTTGCGACACAACCGACTCGGCGACCTCGGTTTCGTCGCCGGTTCCGAGAGAGTAATGTTTCACCTGAACCAAAAATGCCAGGAGCTTTTCTTTAAACCTGCGGAGAGAATCCGGGCGCAACGCCGGCCCCTTGGGACGCACCCTGTTGGCGACGAACTCTTCCGCCACCTCCTTGCTCAGCATGCACTCGAACGCCTGCAGCAAAGGTCTGAGGCTCAACTCTTTGACTTCCAGTTGAATGCTTGCTACCCCGCGGCCCTGCAACTGTTCATGAACCTGGGCGTGGTGTCCCCAAATGTCATCCACGACTTCGCGGAAGTCCAGCAAAACGTGGTACTCATAGGCCCGCAGTTCGAAGTACAGCCCGCGCTCGCAGACCTCCTTGCTACTCCGAATATATTCGAGACCCGTGACATGGTCACGAAAGATGATAAACGCGTCGTCACGATATTGAAGTTCCAGGCCCTGACCGAGAGAACGCTGCATCAGGCGTTGCTCGCCGTCGTCGGTCTTGTGCAAGAACGGCACCGAGAAACGAACCCATCCGCGTGTCTCGCTGTACTTGTTGTGGTAGACAACCAGTCCGCGCTCTCCATTCGATTGATTTGAGTAAGCGAAGACGTTCTCGTCCACCCTACCCTGCGGAGAGATAAATTCGTAGAACAGAAAATTCTCCACCTCCGCGAACAGATAGCGTTTGCGCAGGAGGGGAAAAATCTCCCGTTCGTGGCGGGCAACCAGGTGCTCTTTGACCTCCTCGTCCCAGTACGATTTGCGATACTCCATACCGTACTTCTCAGAAAATCCCTCGATTTGGCCGTGACCGAACATGGGCAAGCCAGGCATGGTGGCGAGCAAGGTGCACACCCCGAAGTACTTGTCTCCATCCCCGAATTGTGCGATGGCCGTTTCCTCGTCAGGGTTGTTCATAAAGTTGACGTAGCGTTTGAGGATCTCGGGATTGAACTGCAGCGTGTTTCTCACGGTCTTGCGATATTTTGCGTTCTCTTCGTTTTTGAGCATGTTCATAAACGCGCTGTTGTACACGCGATGCATGCCCAGGGTGCGCACAAAGTAGCCCTCCATCAACCAGAAAGCCTCCGCCAGCAGGAGCGTGTCGGGCACCTCCTGCGCCACCCGGTCCACCACCTCCCGCCAGAATTCTGTCGGCATGGCCCGGTCAAACTCTTTCTTGGTGAGGCCGTGCTCCGCGCGAGAAGGGATGTCGCCGCCGCTTCCTGGTTCCGGGAACCACAGTCGCTGAAAGTGGCGCTTGGTGAGGGTCATCGCCGCATCGAAACGGATCACCGGAAACAAGCGCGCCACATGGAGGATTTTTTGTAGCACCGCCTCCCTTACCTCCGGCTGGAGATAGTTGAGCTGTGCCGTGTCGTTCCAAGGCATGTGCGTGCCGTCGTTGCCATGGTAGATGTAGCGAACGTCCCCGGTCCAGTAGTCCATGCGCTTGAAAACCACCGCGGCGTCGCTGCGGTCGTAGTACTTGTCTTCGATGAAGATGCCGAACCGCGGGTCGGAGGAAAGGTTCGGTCCGTTGAAAGAGTAGGCCGGAAACGGGCTGTAGGGCAGGGAGATGAACCACTCCGGATGCTCTCGGACCCAGCGGGAATCGATGCCGGTGTGATTGGGCACCATGTCACACGCAAGGCGAATGCCGCGCTGCAAGCATCGCGATTTCAGATTGTGGAGCGCGTCAACTCCGCCCAACTCCTGGGCGATCTCGTAGTCAAAAAGCGAATAGGCGGAGGCTTCGGCCTCCGGATTGCCGCAAAGTTGTTTGATCCTTTTCGAGGCCGGACTCCGCTCCCAGATGCCGATGAGCCACAGACCGGTAAATCCCCAGCGGGCCAGGATGTCCAGCTCTTCGTCCGGAATCTGGTCGAGCGTTTGGATCTCGCGGCGGTACTTCTTCGAGAGCTGGTGCAGCCACACCAACGTGCTTTTGGCGATGAGCACGAGTCTCGGCATCCAGTGCAGGTCGGGGCTGAACCGCTCTGTTTCGCTTTCCTCCCCCAGAAACTCCGCGACCTTTGTGGGTGGCGGCCCTCCAAACCGAGGCCGGGTTTCCTCTTTGAGCAGGTCCAGGCTGCGCAACAGCCGCGCGAGAAAGCCATGGAGCAATTCGCCCCATGTTTGGAGAATGAATTGCAGCTGTTCCTCCAAGGAATCGGGCTTGACCCGCGCGGGAAGACGCAGCAGTTCGATCAAACTCAGACTCTGCGGACCAAACTTCGGCTTTGTTGCAAAAAAGCGGTCCAATTCCTTCAGAAGTTCAGCGTAGCGGGTTCGGGACGCGAGTTCCCGGTCATCGAACAGTTCCCGGTAGGGCGAGAAGGCGGGATTCATGTTCTCGAGCCAGAGCATAAGCAGTTCCTCCAGCGCGAGTTCGCGATTGGGGATGCCCTGTGTCACGCCCTCGAGATAGGCTTCCGGCTCCACTGAACCTTTGTAGACAGCCAGGGGCGGAAAGTCCTTAACGAAAGCAAGCAAGGTTTTCCGCACCTCGTCTTCTCCGAGCCCGGCCTGCAACCAGACGAGCGCGTCACCGAAGACTCCCGGCGCCACCGTGGTTCGATACAGCGCCACCACGTGGTGGAGGATTTCGTCGATGAGCCCCATCGCGTTGATCTGCCCGGCCCGAACGGTCTGCTCCGGATGCGCTCTAAGGTCGCGTTTCGCGTTCATTCGGTGTGCAAAAAGCCGCGCGGCACGGAAGTTGGCAAAAATGACGTGACCCGTGGATGTGAAGAGAACGTCGTCG
>CAYQOI010000166.1:3456-7510 GCA_964419085.1 uncultured Cytophagia bacterium
CGTCGAACCCGTATGTATCCCTCGCCTTGCGGGAGACATGAAATTCGAACACATGTTCCTGTGTCTTTCCCCGAAAGATTTTGAGCGTCTTTGTTTTCATAAATGTGTCGTACTACCCACTCCTGGGTGCGCCGAACCCCTCAGCCGAAAACGGCGCATGGAGTTCGAGAATGTTGTCAGTGGTACTTAAGGGAAAAAGAGGCAAGCCACCTTCTGCCTGTCGCAGGTGGTCAACCGGCACGGAGTAGCGGCGGGAAACGATTAGGCCGATTCGATCAGTTTCTTGATGCGCCGGTTGTCCGTTTCCATCCCCTCGCTCAGGGCGCGAATCGTTTCCTCAGAGAGCTCGTCATCATAGTAGCCGGTTCGGGTAACCAGCGTGCCGCTTTGCAAGGGCCTCAGTTTGATGATCCCCTTGCCGGCCAAAGGGCCCCCGTAGCGACGATACACGATGCGGCTCTTTTCCACAAACTCGACGACTTCCACATTGTATCGAATTGCGGTCTCTTTATCACCAGCCACCACTCTCGCCTGTGTTCCCACCCCTTGTTCGCCGTTTTTGTAGCCGTTCACCTCTTTTACGGAAGAAAAGACTTTTGGCCAATTCCGAGGATGAAGGCAAGACCAGACCTTCTCGACATCTGCTGCCACTTCAATTGAACGGGTGATTTCAGTCATATGCTGCTCCGCGTAAAGGTTTCATGGGCGCACGGAAATGCGTCCCTCACGTCGCCGCGATCTGCTCAGACGCCGCTTGCGCGACCTGTTCCCTGATTTTTTTGTCGGGGATCTGCTTCAACAGCTCGTCTATCGTCGTCGCGACCAACGAGCGATTGTTCTTACCGTAAGCCACATCAAAAAAGAGGAAAAAGCCCCTGGGGCATTTGTAAAGCTGGATGCTCTTGTAGTCGCCGACGTACCCGGTTTTGAACACCAACTCCCCTTTAAACGTCACTTCGGTGTCCTGCAACAACAAGACGTGACTCACCTTGTTCAACTGGTCCAGGAAAACGCGACCCTCGGTTGTCTGCACATTCGTCTCCACATCAAGAGTCGTAACGTCCTTCGCTTTCGGCTCCTTTTCCGACATGAACAGCTGACCTCTATTTGATAATACTGAAGTTAGCGTACTTACCGGCGCCAGAAACTACGCATCTAAAATAACAAGTTTCAGCGGCAAAAGCAAGAGAAATGTGGGAAGGCAATCCCGCTTGAGACACAACGCGTTCGCTCCGTATTCTCCGCCGACGACCGGTAGAACTCAGAGGCACAGAATCCACTACTCTGAGTCATATTGGATGATTGAGGTCACCTCATAATCCGAAAGTTTGCGCCGGCCGTTTAGAAAAGACAGCTCGATCAAAAACGCGATGCCCAGGATCTTGCCCTTGAGCGCTTCCACCAGGCGAGCCGTCGCGGCGGCGGTCCCACCGGTGGCCAACAAATCGTCGACGATGAGAACGTTTTCTCCGGGTTGGATGGCGTCCTTATGGATTTCCAGGCTGTCGGTCCCGTATTCGAGTTCGTACTCCTGTGCCACCGTCTCTGCGGGCAACTTGCCGGGCTTGCGAACCGGTACGAAACCCACCTGCCATTTGTAGGCTAGAGTCGCACCAAAGATAAAGCCTCGTGACTCGATGCCCACGACCTTGTCGATAGACTTATTCTGGTGTTTTTCGGCCAGGTGTTCCACTGCCTGGTGAAAGGCCGTCGCGTCCTTCAACAGAGTGGTGATGTCCTTGAACCCGATACCTGGTTTCGGGAAGTCCGGTACATTGCGAATCTTCGTCTTCAAGTCGCTCATATTCTCTCCCTCAGTAGCGTTAGTGCGTGATTTCAAAAGAATCGAATCTGCCGGTATAGTGCATGGGCTCGACCACCACCTCCGCGACGCGTGCGAAGATGGGGCCTTTTCTTACCGCGGAGATGAGCCGTTCGATGGCTGCGCTTTCCCCTTCGGCCTCGATCTCGACATCGCCGTTGTAGAGGTTGCGCACCACGCCTTTCACATCGAGCTTGCGGGCCTCCTGGTAGACAAACCAGCGAAACCCCACCCCCTGCACTCGCCCTTTCACGGTAAGTCGCACCGCCTTATTCATCTTCGTCTAAAGCTTCAAACGCGCGATCCACGGCGGCTTCAGGTGTCTCGGCCCGAATGATCTTCGGATCGACGTCCCATGTTCCGAGACCGACGAGCGGCACGCCGAGTTGCAGGCAGAACGAGATCTCCGAAAGGGTCCCGTAGGAACCGTCGATCGCGATGACCGCATCGGAGGAACGAACGATGATGAGATTTCGAGCCAATCCCAGGCCGGTGGGCAGCGCGATATCCACGAATTGATTTGCAGCGGATTTGTCGGAACCGGGCAGCACGCCGATGGTGGTACCCCCGTGCGCTTTGGCGCCCCGGCAGGCCGCTTCCATCACACCGAACAGGCCGCCGCAGATGAGATAGGCCCCGCGCGACGCGATCAACTCGCCCACGCGTTCAGCCTGCCGCGCCACCTCTGCGCTACACGTACTCCCACCGATGACACCGATGACCCTGGTCCGCATGGTTCAAGGATTCAACCTGTGCATGAGCCGCGGGAACGGGATGGTTTCGCGCACATGACTCAACCCGCAGATCCACGCGACGGTTCGTTCGATTCCCAGTCCAAATCCGGCATGGGGCACCGACCCGTAGCGGCGCAAGTCCAAATACCATTCGAAAGCTTCCCTGGGCAGGTTGTGCTCTTTGATCCGGCTCTCCAGCACGTCGAGATCGTCTTCACGCTGCCCACCGCCGATGATCTCTCCGTAACCCTCGGGAGCGAGGACATCGACACACAGCGCCCGGTCCGGTTGCTCCGGGTCGCGTTTCATGTAAAAGGCCTTCACCGCGGCGGGATACCTGTGCACCATCACCGGCCGCTCAAAAGCTTGCGAGATCACGGTTTCGTCGGTGCCGCCAAAGTCGTCCCCCCACTGGAAATCGATATCGTTTTTTTTCAAGATGTCCACGGCTTCGTCGTAACTCAGGCGCGGAAAGGGCTTGGCCACCTTCTCCAGAGCCGAAACGTCCCGCTCGATCACGGCTAGTTCCTGGCGCCGGTTTTCCAGCACTCTGGTCACGATAAACGTCAAGAAATCCTCGGCCAGCGCCATGTCGCCTTCGAGGTCCATGAACGCCACCTCCGGTTCCACCATCCAGAATTCGGTGAGGTGGCGGCGGGTTTTGGATTTTTCCGCACGGAAGGTGGGCCCAAAACAGTACACCTTCCCGAAGGCCATGGCCCCGGCCTCCATGTAGAGCTGACCGCTCTGGGTGAGATAAGCTTTCGAGCCAAAGTAGTCGGTCTCAAACAAAGTCGAGGTCCCCTCGCACGCGTTGGGCGTGAAGATGGGCGCGTCAAGCAGCACAAACCCGCGGCTGTCGAAAAAGTCGCGGCATGCTTTGATGATCTCATGCCTGATTTTGAGAATCGCATTCTGCTTAGACGAACGGAGCCACAGGTGCCGGTGGTCCATCAGAAATGTGGTTCCGTGCTCCTTGGGCGTGATGGGGTAGTCTTTGGCCAAATGCAGTATCTCGAAGTCCGACACCTGCAATTCATAGCCCCCGGGTGACCTCTTGTCCTCGTTTACCGTACCGGTCACGACGACCGAAGATTCCTGAGTGACTTCTTCGCAGCGGGCAAAGGTTTCCTCGTCGACATTTCCTTTGAACACCACCGCCTGGATGATCCCGCTACCGTCGCGGATAAGCAGAAACCAGAGTTTGCCGCTGGAGCGTTTGTTGTACAACCAGCCGCGAATGCGAACCTGCTGACCGGCGAATTTTGAAACTTCGTTGATGTATGGGCTGTTTTCCATTGAATTCTGCCTCAATCTGAAAGAGTAGTCCGACTCCGTTTCACTTTCCCAGCAAAACCGGCGTGCTGGTGGTGCGGATCACCTGGTCGGTGGTACTTCCCAGGATGGCCTCCCGTATGCGGGAATGCCCGTAAGCGCCCATGATGATGAGACCGCATTTTTTCTCTTCCGCAACCCGAATGATCTCTTTTTCCGGATT
>CAYQOI010000167.1:0-2351 GCA_964419085.1 uncultured Cytophagia bacterium
CGGCCAAATCATCTCCAGGACTGAGAGGCGTGCCGGAATCGCATGAAACAAGAAACTGCCCCAGTACAAGGGTTAGGAGAATGCTTTTCGTGGTTCGCATGTTAGATTCCTTCTAAGGTGTCCTTAGTTAATCTATAATCTTCGTGAAACGCTAACAACACGGCGGCTTGTATGCTACCTTGCGGGTGCAATCTATTCCGGCCTTACCGCAGCCCCCAGACCTGCACTTCTTGTTTGTTGGTGTCACCGATAATCAGCTCTTGCCTTCCATCGCCGTCACTATCAACGACGCCGAGCAGAGAGCTAGCCTTGTCGAAACTCTGTGTGACTGATGTGCCAGTAGCCGGATCGATATTGTAGAGCACCAACGGGTTGACAAATCGCCGCCCGGATTTCTGGGCCAGCAAAATCTCCTTGACCGCGCCGTTGCTGCCGGCTTGGCCGTCAAAATCCACAAAACCGATGAGGATGGCGATGATGCCGTTGGGCACGTTGGACATGCCCCACGACCAGCGCTGATTTTGGTTCGCGCCGCTGACGACCGTCATCTCAGATCCGTCTTTGGAAATGAATGGTCGATCGGCGATACCGTCGCCATCGAAGTCCAGTCTATCTGATCCGCGTAGCTCAAGACCCAAACCCGAGACTTCCTGAAATGCCGACACACCGGGATAACTGGCCAACATCTGCCATGTCTGTGCGTGTGCGACGCCGGCCACGAGGATTGCGGTTAGTGCGAAGGATATGGTAAGTCGTTTCATGGTCAAATCTCCTTTCATCGTTTCTTGTTTGGATTCCAACTCTGTCAGGGTTTGGAACCCTGACAGAGTTAAGGCCTGGATTTATTTCAAGAACAGCATGCGCCGGCTCTGCACGGCTTCACCTACCTGCAAGCGGTAGAAATACAAACCGCTGCTCAGGAGCCTGCCCCCGTCATCGCGGCCGTCCCAGGTTAGCGTGTACTCGCCTGCGCCTTTCTGACCGCTGAACAGGGTGCGCACGAGCTGCCCCAGCGGGTTGTAAATCTTCAACTGCACGTCACCGGCAGCGGCCACTGAGTAAGAAATCGTCGTACTTGGATTAAAGGGATTCGGGTAGTTCTGGAAGAGCTGGAAATGAATCGCTGCGGGATTGTAATCCCCGACCGAGGTCGCCGTCATATTGCCGTACACCACCACCGTGCTATCGGTGGTGTTCAAGCCGATGATATCCTCCACACCGTCGCCGTCCACATCGTTGACATCGAGAGTCACGAAATTGTCGGCAATGGTGTGCACGGTACCGTCCAGGGTCACCGCCAGATTCTCGCCGAGAATGGCCTCTTTCTCGCCATCGCCGTTGGCGTCCACAAAACCGAAGAAGCCTTTGAGAATATTCTCTTTATGTTCAGCAGGAAAAGGGAACTGCCAAAGCACATCAAATTTATCCCCGCCGCGCACGGCCATGCCAATGGGCTCGTTGTTGGCATTCGGGTCTACGACGATCATGGGAATGTCCATGCGCTTGTCGCCGTCGATATCCAGGTCGTCTCTGGGATCGAAGAGGTCGGGATCGTAAGCGAGCCGCAGGCCCGGTTCGGCCTGGAACTTCAAGTCGAGTTGGTAGTCGCCGGCGATGCTTGTGAGTGGCCTGCTGCCGCCTTCTACGTGGGAACTCACCGTGCTATTGCCGCCGGTATCCCCGATGACCATGATAGTAGGCCCCCCGACCTCGATCGCCATCAACACCTGATTCTTGCTGTTCGGGCGTTGCAAAACGGCAACCGGCTGCACGCCATCCATTTGAAAATCGATGTCACCGGACTTGATCCCTATTAAGATGGCAATGATGTTTTGCGATGCCGGCCCGGGAGCAAAGACAGCATGCGAGACGACCTCGCCTTCTACATCTGGTATCTTCAGGAAGCCGAGCAGACGCATGTCTTGCCACGCGTCCCCCAGGGTTGTCATGTCAAACTGCCACAGTTGCTCTTTGGTGGCCGGGTCGATGACATATAAGATGCTGTCGCGTATAACCGAAATCTCCGGCATGCCATCCTGGTTGAAATCTTGCAAATCAAGGTTATCTACCTTGAACCGCGACAGCGCCGGCCGACGATTGTTAAACTGTTTGATGATACCGATTTCCATGGCGACGGTTGTGCCAGTGAACATCAGCACGCTGAAAAACAGAACAGTTTTTTTCATGGTACCCTCCATAATTTTGTGTGGGTCTTGGTACGCAGTGCACGCTTCAGCGTGCATGTGGTCTGCTAACAACGAGACACGATAAATCGTGTACTACGGACGTTCGGAACAAAATAATGATTTTTCAGGCGGGAGGCCTAACCCGGATCGGACAGAATTTAACCC
>CAYQOI010000167.1:2361-3263 GCA_964419085.1 uncultured Cytophagia bacterium
TTTTTTCATGGTACCCTCCATAATTTTGTGTGGGTCTTGGTACGCAGTGCACGCATCAGCGTGCATGTGGCCAGCCGGAAAACGAGACAGAACGAATCGTGTGCTACGGCTCTTGTTCCGGAACAATATAATTATTTGTCAGGCGGGAAGCCTAACCCGGATCGGACAGGATGTGACCCATTTCGGACGGGGGAGCGGAGTTCTTGCATCAAATGCCGGTAAAACCTATCTTACAGAAACACAAGACCGGCGCCAGCCGGAGACATGTTCCGAGGTATTTTTAAAGGAAAGCCTGCAAGGGGAGCGCATGCCGGAGGATGAAAATCTGATCCCAAAACACGGCGGCTACCGCAACCTGAAGAGCTTTCAGATCGCGCAGTTGGTGTACGACGTGACGGTGCGCTTCTGCGACCGCTACGTCGACCGGCGCAGCCGCACCCACGAACCGAAACCGACTATATTCAGAGATTGTGGCTAATGGTGTTCTTTCTCTTCTGAATCTCTGCTGCTATTTTTTAGACCGCCAGCTCGCCGCGCAGGCACGTGCCTTTGAAAAAGAGGGCGGCTTTACAGAACGGCTCTATGAGCACCGCAAGCGCCACCGGCGGAAATGATCCAGGTGCAGATGCCGGGGCTGTCCAAAAACCCTAGCGCGCGGGCTCTCGCCGAGCGGTTTGCGCTTATTTTGTGCCTAACATTCCTCGGCGGGATGCCTTCGGACTATATTTCTTGAACTTTTCTGACAGGCCCGGCACCTCTGATACTAAATCTCCGACGGCAACTTTCCGAATTCCTCCCGAAACACCCGCGCAAAGTAAGACAGATTTGAAAAGCCTACCTGGTAAGCGATTTCGGAGACCGTGCCGGCGCGCTGCTCCAGCAGTTGCCGGGCGCGACAGAGG
>CAYQOI010000167.1:3273-7481 GCA_964419085.1 uncultured Cytophagia bacterium
GTGCAGATGGCGCGGCGTCATATTCACTTCGTGGCTCAGTTCCTCCACGCTGAAGCGCTCATCAGCCAGACGGGCTTCGATGGTGGTCATCACCTTTTGCAGGAATTGGTCATCCAGGGAGGTGACCGTGACTTCTTTGGGCCGCATCATGCCCTCGCGGAGGAAGCGTCGGCGCAGTGCGCGCCGCTGCTCGATGAGGTTGCGCACCCGGACCTGCAGCTCTTTGGCGTGGAACGGCTTCAGCAGGTAATCGTCGGCGCCGGTCTCCAGGCCGGTCAGTGTGTCTTCTTCGCCGGCCCGGGCCGTCAGCAAGATTACCGGGATGTGGCTGGTCTTCTCGTCGGTTTTGAGGGCGGCGCACAAAGCGTAGCCATCTTGCCCGGGCATCATCACGTCGCTGATCACCAGATCCGGGATCGCCTCCCTGGCTACCTCCATGCCCTCCAGTCCGTCTTTAGCCTCGATGACCTGGTAATCGGCTTGCAGGTGCTCGCGCAGATAGCGGCGGACGTCCGCGTGGTCTTCGACGATCAGGACGGCCGTCGCCTCTTCATCCGGCAACGTCGTCGGCTCCGGGGTGGTCTCAGCGTCGGGGTCCAGGTCTGGTTGCAGTTCAAGCGGTGCGGTCTCGCGCGTTGCGTCGTCGGCAGCGATCTCCTCCGGGCGCAAATGCTCCTTTCCCAACGGCAGAGTAACCTTGAACGTAGTGCCTTCGCCAGGCTGACTCTCAACTTCAATGTTGCCGTGGTGTAGCTCCACCAACTCTTTCACCAGCGCCAGACCGATGCCGGTACCTTCGTGTGTCCGGGTGGCGGTGGCATCTGCCTGATAGAAACGGTCGAAGACGAAAGGCAGGCGGTCGGCGGAAATGCCGATGCCGGTGTCTTTGATGGTGACTTGGACCACGTCACCCTCCAGGTCCCCTCTTGAGCGCAATACACCCCCCTCAGTCCCCCTTCGAGGGGGAATTAGAGGGGGGCCACCAACGAATACGGTAATCCGGCCACCCTCAGGCGTAAACTTGAGAGCGTTCGACAGCAGATTCGAGAAAATCTTTTCAACCTTGTCACGATCGAAATACATTTCTGTCCAACCTTGCGAAGGTTTGGATCTTTCGTAGGGTTCGATGACTTCGAACTTCAAATCGATGTTCTTACGCTCCGCCAGCGAGGCGAACGCCATGACCACGCCCCTGAGGAACCCAATAAAGTCACCAGGCGTAGCCTGCAGCTTCATCTTGCCGGTTTCCAGGCGAGAGAGGTCGAGCAACTGGTTGATGAGCCGTTGCAGGCGTCGAGCGCTGCTCCGTGCCAACTCCAGACGCTCCCGTGTCTTGCCCCGCCGGGTCTTGGCCAGCAAATCTTCGATAGGACCGAGAATCAAAGTCAGCGGGGTGCGGAACTCGTGGGAAATGTTGGCAAAGAAGCGCGACTTCACCCGATCCAGCTCCTGCAACTTCTCGGCCTGCTCACGCACCGTGGCCGTGCGCTCGGCGATGAGCGCCTCCAGTCGCCGCGTCTTGGCTTGTAAATGTCGGACTCGCACCTGGACGATCAAGCCGACCAGCCCGCCCGCCGCGGCGACATAAATCAGCCAGGCCCACCACTTCAAGTACCAGGGGGACAGGATACGAAAGGGGAACACCCCTTCGCGACTCAGGTGTCCGTGGACATTCTTTGCACGTACGCGAAAGGTGTACTCTCCGGCGGGCAAACCGGTATAATCTTTCCGGCTTTCGTCACTCCAATTGGACCAGTCCCGGTCGAAGTTCTCAAGCTTGACTTGATAGCGATTGGCCTCGGGGGCATCGTAACTCAAGGCGGCAAACTCGAAGCGCAAGGAATTGTGCTCAAAGTCGATTTCCGGTTGCGGCCGTTGCTCGAGGGGCGCCCCGTAATAGAAGACCGAGTCGCTGGCGATACTGCTCACGCGCCTGATGATCACGGGATAATCCATGCGATAATCTTTGGCAATCGCCGACGTATAGCGCATGATGCCTTCTGCCCCACCAAACCAAACTACGCCACCCGCCTCGGGATAGCTGAAATAAACCGTACCCAGGTCGTTCAGACGCCGGAAAGGTACGGTCTCCAGCCGATAGCGGCCGTCCGCTCCAGGTGTGGCCCGGCCGCAGAAAACCACCTCGTCCATTTGGGCCGTAATCCAGACGTTGCCCTGTGGCCCTTCTCGAATGTCCGTAACCCAACAAGTGGTGTCGGCAAGCGTCGCCCCAAATGTGGAATCCGGTACGAACCTTTCGTGCGTGGGGTCAAACCGGCGCAGTCCGGCTCCGGTGCGGAAAACGAGCCTGGTGCCGACCAGGGCTGGATTGACCGAGCCCGCGGGCAGGCCGTGCTGGCTACCGAAACGAAGGATGCGAGGCTCCGCAAATATGTTTCGCGCCTGGGCGCCTTCTGCTTTGGCCCCCACTCGATGGTCCGCTTCAGGGAAGGACACCTTTAAGACTCCCTCGGCCTGCGTGCCCAGCCAGAGCGTACCTGCGTCCTTTTCGGCGATGCGGATGATGCGCTCGCCGACACCCGGCACGCGTCCCAGGTCCTGCCAGGCGCCTGCGACCGAGCGCAGCACAGCCAGTCCCTGCAGCAAACCAGCGAAGACGACGTTTGAATCCTGGCTTGAGCGGTGCAGACGGATCGCGGGCCAATCTGAAATTCGTCTGGCCCGCTGCTGCTCCATTTCAAAAATGCCGTCCTGACTGCCGACGAGAAGACGGTTTCCGAAGGAAAGCAGGGACCAGGACAGGGACGAAATCCCGGCAATCGGTCTGAACAGCGGAAAAGGCGTAGCCCTCGCGTCGAGATAAAGCACGCCGCGTGCCGTGGTGGTGTAGAGCGTGCCGCGGTGACGGAGAATGGCCTGCACAAAGCCTTCGATGCCGTTGGCGTCGCGAAAGCGCGAAAGCGGAGCCGGCGTTTCGACCCGGGCGATGCCGTTGTTGAGCGCCAACCAGAGCCCGCCCTGGCGATCCGCATACATTGCAATAACTAATTCATCTCTTAAGCCGGAGGCCTTGTTGACCATTTGGCACAATTCACCGGTGTTGTCAATGACCAGTACCCCACGCGCGGTACCCAGGGCAATCCAACCGCCTGGCAAATTGGCGCCCGCCCGCAGTTGGTTCGCGTACAGGAACGGATCCACCCCGGTGCGGAACCGGCTCACTCCCGACCCGTCGCAAATAAACAGGCCGTTGGCAAAGGTGCCAATGAGCATGTCCGAGTCCCCGCGCGGCAACATAAAGCGTACCTGTTTGTTCGCCAAAAGTGAGCCGCCGGGTACCAGTTGCAGGGAATCGTCCACCATTTCCATCAGCCCGACTCCCTGCTTACCAATGAAAAGTCGGCCGTTTACCAAGAAGGCGCCAAACAACGGGTTGGCTGATCTCCAGACCCGTACCCGGTTTCTCCTCCATCGGAAAAGCGCGTGGCGCGTTCTAAAATAGACCGCGCCATCCACCACATACGTCGAATAAACGTCCTTGAAGTCTCGGTACTCCGGAGGAATCGCCCCACGAAAAGAGGTGTAGCGCAATTGGCCAGCGGAGTCCGACTCCAGACAACCAACCTCATCCACGGCGCCGAGGTAAATGCGATTCTTGTCGAGCCACACGGAGCGGACGACACTCCGATTAGGCACGGAAATTTGTCGCCAGGAAGCTCCGTCGTACACCAACAGACCCTCTGCATTACCAAAATACACGAGTCCGCGGGTATCCTGGGCAATGGCAAAATTCTGGGGGCTGCCGTGGTACTCTTTTGGGCTGAAGTTTTGGATGTAAGGCAGGCCGGTTTCTTGCCAGATGCGCGGCTTACTTTGACCAAAAACCTGAGCTGTGGACAGCCAGCAGGCTAAGACGAAACCTGGAAAACATTTGACGAACGGCATAACAAAATGTAAGAAAATAGCACGAGAGATTCAAGACCGAGGAGCCGCGGATAGTGTGTGAGGTAACAAGATCTATTGAAAGGCGCACTTTCGAAGCGCGTCGCAGCTTAGGTACTCCAGTATACCAGAAGTCAAAAGTTGGATCCAGATTTGCGCGAATCAATGCTCATTATCCTTTGAAAAAGTCGCGACAATCTGTGGCGATCGGTTTTTCTAACAATTATTTCGCAAGGACCCCACCTCTGACGGCAACACCCCGAACTCCTCCCGAAACATCCTGGTGAAATAAGCCGGGCTGCCGA
>CAYQOI010000168.1:0-7470 GCA_964419085.1 uncultured Cytophagia bacterium
AGGAAGCGTTTGATCTTGCGCGGTTCTCGTCGCAGCGAGGTGGGCCGGATAGCCTCGTGCGCGTCCTGGGCCCCTGCTTTGACCTTGAACCTTCTGGCGGAAGCGGGAAGATATTCGTCACCGTAGTTCACCAGGATGTACTCTCTTACCGCGGTAAGGGCCTCCTCGGAGACGCGGGTGGAATCCGTACGCATGTACGTGATCAGCCCGACGCTTCCCTCCTGCCCCAGCTCCACGCCTTCGTAGAGCTGCTGCGCGATCATCATGATCCTTTTGGCGGTAAAGCCCAGCCGGTTGGCTGCGGCCTGCTGCATGGTACTGGTGGTAAACGGCGGCGCGGGATTGCGTTTGACCTTGCGTTTCTTGATATCTTTTACCGTGAAGACCTGCTGCTTGAGGTCCCCGACGATCTGCAACGCCGCGCTTTCGTCCGACAGCTTTGGAGGCTGGTTGTCGATCTTCGCCAACTTGGAGAGAAAGGGCGCGGATTTTTCCCCCTGCAGCTCCGCGGTGATGGACCAGTACTCCTCCGGCACGAAGTTTTCGATGGCCTCTTCGCGTTCGCAGATGAGCCTGAGGGCCACCGACTGCACTCTCCCGGCGCTGAGCCCTTTGTAAATGGTCCGCCACAAAACCGGGCTGACCTTGTAGCCCACCAGCCGGTCCACGACCCGCCGCGCTTTCTGCGCCTGCACCTTGTTGAAATCGATGCGCGTGGGATTCTGCAACGCGTCTTTCACCGCCTTTTCGGTGATTTCGTTGAAAAGCACGCGATGAATCTTGTCTTTTTTCACCTTCATCTCTTCTGCGAGATGATAGGCGATGGCCTCGCCTTCGCGGTCGGGATCGGTCGCGATATAGACTTTGTCTGCCGCCGCCGCGGATTTTCTCAACTGATTGAGAATCTTACCTTTCCCGCGGATGGTGATGTACTCGGGTTCAAAGCCGTTGTCCACATCCACCCCGATTCGTTGTTTGGGCAGGTCCTTGACATGGCCCAGCGACGAGAGCACCAGATAGTTCTTGCCCAGGAACTTGGAGATGGTTTTGGTCTTTGCGTTGGACTCAACGATGATCAGCGATTTAGACATAGATGCTCCCGAATCAGCCTCAGTCAGTGGATGATGGAATCTTCGTCGAAGAAATAATAGGGTCCGTCGGGGAATCCGTCTGAATTGAACAAAAAGGAAGCCACAATGGACTTGATATCTTCGACGGTTATCTCAGAGGTTCCCAACATGAGGGCACGTTCGAGGATCTGCTCCACGTCAAACTCATCGATGATGCCCAGCTCCTTGAGTTGAATGATGTACCCGTACGCCTCGGTGGTGATCACAGAGCGTTCGATTTCATGGAGGTGGCGAAAAGATTGCTTTGTGGGCGTGCCGCCCTTTTGCAAGGTTTCCTCTGAGTCGTGTCGAAGCCTGCTGAGAAGCCACGTGAGGGCCGAGCTGATTTCGCTTTCGGTGTAGCCTTTGCGGATCAGGTTCTTGGACAGCAGATCGAGCTTATTCGAGTAGCTGCTGTTGCGTCGAATCTGACTCATAATGTAAATGAGAATTTCGACAACCCGCTCGTTCATGGCCTTCTCCTCTAATATAATAATATCCTCACGTTTTTGCCGAACTTTAAGTGGTTAATCTAAGAAAATCTCTCCGAATTGCAAGCAATATCAAATCGCGCCATGACATTTTTTGTATTTCTTCCCGCTGCCGCACGGACAGGGGTCGTTGCGGCCCACTTTCTCCCCCACGACGATGGGCTTCCGCTTGCCCCCCGGTGGTTGGCCACCCTGGGCCGCCGCGCCGGCTTGCGGCGCACCCGCAAAACCCATGCCCACGGCCGAATCGTGAACGGTTGTGAGTTGCGCGGGCGAACGCCGCCTTATGGCCGTAGGCTCCGGCTGCAACTGCGCTTTGAACACCAGCTCGAGGACCTGCTCGTTGATCATATCGAGCATCTCCGTAAACATCCGGAAGCCTTCGGACTTGTACTCCAGCAACGGATTCTTCTGCCCATAGGCCCGCAACCCGATGCCTTCCTTGAGCTGATCCATCTCATAGAGGTGCTCCCGCCAGCGATCATCGATCACCTTCAGCATGGCCAGCCGCTCGATCTGGCGCATCAGCTTTTCGCCGAACTCCTTTTCTCGTCGCCGGTACGCATCTCGCGCCGCGGTAAAAATCCGGTCAAACAGCTCAGCCTGCGTGATCGCGCTGACCTCCTCATCAGAGATCGGAATCTCGATGAGTAGAGTGCGCCGAAAATCATCGCGCAGGTTCTCCCAATCCCACTCCTCGGAGTAGGATTTTTCATCGGTGTACTGGTTGACCTTGCTTTCTATGTAATCGGCCAGCATCTCGATGATTTCATCGCGCAGATTCTCACCTCGGAGCGCGTGCGCCCGTCTGGCGTAGATTACCTCGCGCTGCTGGTTCATCACATCGTCATATTCAAGCAAATGCTTGCGGATGTCGAAATTGTGCGCCTCCACACGCTTCTGCGCCCGCTCGATGGACTTGGTGACCATCCGGTGCTGGATGACCTCGCCTTCCTGTACGCCGAGCCGGTCCATCACGCTGGCCACGCGATCGGACTGAAATAGCCGCATCAAATCGTCTTCCAGCGAGAGATAGAAACGCGACGAACCCGGGTCGCCCTGACGACCGCTTCGACCGCGCAACTGCCGGTCGATGCGCCGCGCCTCGTGGCGTTCGGTGCCGATAATGTGGAGTCCACACGGTACGTTGTCGTAGCAGTTCAGCTCGTTGAGATAAGGACAGACATCCTGGTCGGAGCGCGGTTGCACCAGCGCGCAATTCGGATGCTTTACCACCCCGGCGCCCAGTTTGATGTCGGTGCCGCGGCCCGCCATATTTGTCGCGATGGTGATCGCGCCTGGCTGACCGGCATGAGAGACGATTTCCGCCTCCCTCTGGTGGTGCTTCGCATTCAACACCGAGTGCTTGATACCCCGTCGTTTCAGCATCCGGCTGAGAGTCTCCGAGACTTCCACCGAGATGGTGCCTACCAGTACCGGCCGCCTCTTCTCGTGCATCTCCACCACTTCGTTGATAATCGCGTTATACTTTTCACGCTTGGTGCGGAAAATCTGGTCATCATAATCGATGCGCCTCACCGGCTCGTTGGTGGGAATCACCACCACATCCAGCTTGTAGATCTCCCAGAATTCCGCGGCCTCGGTCTCCGCAGTACCGGTCATGCCGGCGAGCTTCTCGTAAAGGCGGAAGTAATTCTGCAGCGTGATCGTAGCAAGCGTCTGGGTCTCCCGCTCGATCTTCACGCCTTCCTTCGCCTCCAGCGCCTGGTGCAGCCCGTCGCTGTAGCGCCGGCCCGGCATGAGACGGCCGGTAAACTCGTCCACGATCATGACCTTGCCATCTTCCACGACGTACTCCACATCCCGCTCGAAGAGCGAATAGGCGCGCAGGAGTTGCGAGATATTGTGCAGGCGCTCGCTCTTGTCCGCGTACTCCTCCTGCAGTTTGATCCGCCTGGCGGCTTTCTCCTGCGGCGAAAGACTCTCGTCGCTCTCCAGCTTGTGCAACTCTTCCGCCAGGTCGGGCAGGACAAACATCTCCGGATCGTTGGGCGACAGGGCATCCCGACCTTTATCCGTCAGGTCGATGGTGTGCGCCTTTTCGTCGATGGCAAAGTACAGCTCCTCGTCGATCTCGTGCATCTTCTTGTCACGCAGGTAGTCATTCTCCACCCGACGGATCAGCTTCTTCACGCCCACTTCTTGCATCAGCTTGGCCAATTTCTTGTTCTTGGGCGCGCCCCGACTTGCCTGCAGAAGTTTAATGCCCGCTTCGTACTCGTTGCCCTCCGCCAGAAGCCGCTCGCCTTCGGCCACAATGCTATTGACCAGCATGGTTTGCTTCTTCACAAGCTGCTCCACCCGCGGTTTCATCTCGTCATACTTGTGAGTGGAATGCTCCACTGGCCCGGAAATGATCAGAGGCGTGCGGGCTTCGTCGATCAACACCGAATCGACCTCATCGACGATGGCGTAGTAGTGCCCACGCTGCACCTGATCCTCGGCCCGGATGGCCATGTTGTCGCGCAGGTAATCGAAGCCGAATTCGTTGTTGGTGCCATAGGTGATATCCGCGGCATAGGCTTGTTTCCTGCGGGCGGGATCCATGTCGTTTTGAATGTAGTCGACGGTGAGTCCCAGGAAACGGTACACTTGCCCCATCCATTCGCAGTCCCGGCGTGCCAGATAGTCGTTGACCGTCACCAGATGTGCGCCTTTGCCGGCCAAAGCGTTCAAATAGAGCGGCATGGTGGCCACCAGGGTCTTTCCCTCGCCGGTGGCCATCTCGGCGATTTTGCCCTCGTGCAACACGATCCCGCCGATCAACTGCACGTCGTAGGGGACCATATCCCATTGAATCTCGTGGTCGCACACTTTCCACTTCTTGCCCACCAGGCGTTTGCAGGTCTGCTTCACCACGGCATAGGCCTCGGGAAGAATCTCGTCCAGGACCTCCGCGATGATCTTGTTCTCCTCTTTCTGGAGCTGCTCCACACGCTCGCGCAGGGTCTCGGTCTCCTCGGGTTCCTCCTCGATGGCAGAGTCAGATTTGCCGTTGGTTTCGTTGACGGCCTCGTCCGAAAGAAGCCGGGCCTGCAACTCCGCCAACTCTTCCCGCACTTCGGCCGTGGCCGCGCTGATCTTATCTTTGAAAATCTGGGTCTTGGCGCGCAGTTCTTCGTCGGAAAGCGCGTCAAACTCCTCGTAGTAGCGGTTGATCTCCGCGACTAAGGGTTGAAGGCGTTTGATGTCTCGTTCGTGCTTGCTACCGAAAATTTTTGTAATGATTTCGATCATAGTCTGTTTTTACTCTTCCCTCATCTATTTAGTTTCTCCTCGTTCCCCCACGAAACACCGACGCGCGCGGACAAGAAAAGGCGGCGTGGGGTCGGCGGCGACAAGGCCTTTTAAACGGAAAAAAATGCACCACCTGTCCGTTGGGCGCAATTCCGCTGTATAAACCGTTTAATGCTCACGTCCCGGAAAAGTTCAACATTGAAAGGCACCGCATTTCGCGCTACCACAAAACCATTCACCCACATCTTTCTGTTTGTCATCGCACCATTTCCGGCCGCCGGCAACTAATCCTCGATCAGGCCGCGGCCCGATTTTTTGATGCGCCGTTGCCGCCGCAAGTCGACCAGAATGCCGTCCAGGACGCCGTTGATGAACTTTCCGCTCTTTGCGGTACTGTATTTTTTGGCCAGTTCGATGGCTTCGTCGATGGAGACCTTCGGCGGGATGTCTTCGAAGTGAAGAAACTCGCAGATGGCCAATCGCATGATCAGTTTGTCCAGAATGGCGATGCGGGTAAAGTCCCAGTTTTTGGCCTTCTCCATGATGAGGGCGTCGGCCTCTTGTTTGCGTTGTGCGCCGCATTTGAACAACTGCACGGCAAAGCCGCGGATATCCTCCTCGTCTTCCTGACTCAGGATCAGATCCTCGATGATCATGTTCACCGGATTGCGGGTCATCTCCTCCGCGTAGCAGGCCTGTAAGGCCAGCTCCCGGGCACGCCGCCTTCTGGACATCGAAACACGGTCTAATTGATCGGTGTTAGCCATTCATATTTGTCTTCAAGTTCGCCGGACAAAATGCCGAAAAAGCGCCGCTGGATTTTTTCGGTGATTGGGCCGCGATGCCCTTCCCCGACGGGAATTCGGTCGATGGATTTGATCGGGCTGACTTCTGCGGCGCTCCCAGTGAAAAACACCTCGTCCGCAATATACAACATTTCCCTGGGAATCATCATCTCGGTGACGGTGTATCCCAGGTCGTGGGCCAGTCTCATGACGCTGTCCCGGGTGATCCCGGGCAGAATCGACGCCCCCAGCGGCGGCGTGAAAATCTGGCCGTCTCGAATCACAAAAATGTTCTCCCCGCTGCCTTCGCTCACGAAGCCGTTGGCGTCCAACGCGATCCCCTCGATATAGCCATCGGCCTTGGCCTCGAGATTGATGAGCTGGGAATTCATGTAGTTCGCCCCGCATTTGGACATGGCGGGAAACGTGTTGGGCCGCATCCTGGTCCAGGATGAGACCCGCACATCCACGCCGATGTTGATGGCCTCATCGCCCAGGTACTTGCCCCACGCCAGAGCGGCAACCGCCACCTCCGTGGGGGTGTCTCTGGGATCGACTCCCAGGCTCCCGTAGCCGCGGAAGGCGATGGGCCGGAGATATGCTTCCTCCAGATTGTTGACTTTCACCACATCAACACACGCCTGCTCGATGACCTCGGGCGAATAGGGCATCGGGATGCGATAAATCTTTGCCGAATTGAACAATCGCCGGATGTGATCTTTGAGGCGAAAGAGCGCCGGCCCTTTGACCGTCTTGTAGCACCGGAACCCCTCAAACACCGACGAGCCGTAATGCAACACATGCGACATTACGTGTATCTTGGCGTCAGGCCAGTTCACCATTTTGCCGTTAAACCAGAGCTTGCCGTTTTCTAAAAACTCAGACATGATGAGCCCTCCGTCACAAATAATTCATGAGATTCTAACTATCGTTTGCTCGCGGGTCCCGCTGCTCATTTACCCAGCAGGCTGCGCGCGATCACCAGGCGCTGGATTTCGGACGTCCCTTCGTAGATCTCCGTGATCTTGGAGTCCCGCATAAAGCGCTCCACCGGGTAGTCCTTCAGGTACCCGTAACCGCCGTGAATCTGAACGGCCTTCGTGCTGGCATCCACCGCGGCTTCCGCGGCAAAGAGCTTGGCTTTGGCCGCATCGGTGGAAAAGGGTTGGTTGTGATCCTTTTTCCACGCCGCCTTGAAAGTCAGCAAGCGGGCCGCATCGATACGCGTTTCCATGTCGGCGAGCATGAATTGAATAGCCTGGTAGCTGGCGATGGGCTTGCCGAACTGTACCCGTTCCTTGGCGTAGCCGATGGCCGCTTCCAGGGAAGCCTGCGCGATGCCCAACGCCTGCGCCGCAATTCCGATGCGTCCGCCATCCAGCGTCTTCATGGCGATTTTGAATCCCTCGCTTTCCTCGCCGAGCAGATTCTCCTTTGGCACCCGGCAGTCTTCCATGATGATAGACACGGTATCGGAACTGCGAATCCCCAGCTTTCGCTCCTTCTTGCCCACGCCGAATCCCGGAAAGTCCTTCTCCACGATAAACGTACTGATCCCGTGGTGCCTCTGGGAAGGGTCGGTCAACGCGGTCATGATGTAGTAATCGGCGTACATGCCGTTGGTGATCCAGTTCTTGGTGCCGTTCAAAATGTAGTGGTCGCCCTGCAACACCGCGGTGGTCTTCATGGCGGAGGCATCTGAACCGGACCCGGGCTCGGACAGACAAAACGCGCCCAATTTCGCGCCTTTGGCAAGGGGACGTAAATACCGCTCCTTCTGCGCCTCGGTCCCAAAGGCCTCGATGCCGTAGCAAACCAGCGAATTGT
>CAYQOI010000169.1:0-6527 GCA_964419085.1 uncultured Cytophagia bacterium
TCGGATGAAAGCGGTGGTGTGCACAATCATCTTTATGTGCAAGCGCTTCTGAATGATGCCATCGAAAAATCGACTATGATTTTGACCGGCGTTGCCGAGCCACCCACGAACATTGTGGAGCATTTCGAATTGTTCCAGAACTATCCGAACCCGTTTAATCCAGAAACGACCATTCGCTATCAGATTTCTAAGTCCACTCATGTAACTTTGAAGATCTACAATATTGCCGGACAGTTAGTTGCCACGCTTGTGGACAAAAAACAGAGCGCCGGAAGGTACAGCGTCAAATGGAACGCAGCAAATATGAGTTCGGGGGTTTACATTTATCGAGTCCAGGCTGGAAAACAATCCAAGGCGCACAAAATGATCCTGCTCAAATAGTGTCCCGTGCCTGCCCAATTCATTTGCGAGTTTGCTGAAATGTGTGTGATGCACGTTCCACGAAATAAGAAGAGGTAAGAAAAATGAGCAAACCCAAAGTAGCCTTTTACTGGTGTGCGAGCTGCGGCGGCTGCGAGGAGGCGGTGGTGGACCTGGCCGAGGACATCCTCAAGGTGGTGGAAGCCGTGGACATCGTGTTCTGGCCCGTGGCGCTGGATTTCAAGAAAGAAGACGTGGAGAAAATGGCCGATGGAGAGATCGCGGTCAGCTTCATGAACGGCGCCATCCGTCTGTCCGAACACGAGGAGATGGCCCGGCTGCTGCGCCGGAAGTCCCAATATCTCATCGCGTTCGGCAGTTGCTCCCACACCGGCGGCATTCCCGGATTGGGGAATCTGTGGAACCGGGAGGAAATCTTTCGGCGGGTCTACAAAGAAGTGCCTACCCTGCATGACAACGGCAACGGCGTGTTGCCGCAAGCGCACACGCACGTGCCCGAAGGAGAGGTGGAGCTGCCGGAATTCTACAACACGGTCAAGACGCTGGATCAGACGGTGGAGGTGGATTACTACCTGCCCGGCTGTCCGCCAACCCCGAAGTTGATCATGCAGGCGATCACCGCCATTCTCGAAGGCAAGCTGCCGGAAAAGGGAACCGTGTTGGCTCCGGACACCGCTTTGTGCGACGAATGCGAACGCAAGGAATCCAAGCCCGAGAAACTGCTGATCAAGGACATCAAGCGGGTGCACGAGACGGTTGCGGACCCGGAACAGTGCTTCCTGGCGCAGGGCATCATCTGCCTCGGCCCGGCGACGCGCAGCGGCTGTGAAACGCTCTGCATCAACGCCAACATGCCGTGCACCGGGTGCCTGGGGCCCACCAGCCGGATCCGGGACTACGGCGCCAAAGCGCTTTCCGGCCTGGCCTCCATCATCGACATCAACGATGAGGCGGAAGTGATGAAACTCATCGACGAAAAGATTCCGGATCCCGTGGGGGTGTTTTACAAATACAGTCTGCCCGCCTCGATGTTGAAACGAAAAAATATGGGAGAAGCACAAAATGGGACAGAGAATCACCATTAACCCCATCACCCGATTGGAAGGGCATGGGATAATCGACGTTTTTCTAAACGATGACGGCGGCGTCGACCGGGCCTATTTTCGCGTGCCTGAGCTGCGCGGCTTTGAAAAATTCGTCGAGGGTCGCCTGGCCGAAGAGATGCCGCAGATTACCCAGCGCATTTGTGGCGTCTGTCCCACGGCGCACCACATGGCGTCGACCAAGGCACTGGATTACCTCTATCAGGTGGAGCCACCGCCGGCAGCCAAGAAGATCCGGGAGTTCATCTACAACGTGTTCATGGTCGAGGACCACGCCCTGCATTTCTTTTTTCTGGGCGGCCCCGATTTCGTGGTAGGACCCAAGGCGCCGAAGGCGGAGCGCAACATTCTCGGCGTGCTCAAAGTGGTGGGCCTGGAGATCGGCAAGAAGGTCATCGCCATGCGCCGGGAGCTCAGAGAGCTCATCACCATGATGGGTGGCAAGGTGATTCACCCCGTACTCGGACTTCCTGGCGGCGTGTCCAAGCCCATGACCAAAGAGGAGCAGCAAAGGGCCATCGAAGTCTCGGACCGGGCGGTGGAATTTGCCGAATTCTCCATGGGCATCCTGGACCAGGTCGTGCTGCAGAACAAGGAGTACGTGGACATCATCACGTCGGATACCTACACGCACAAAACCTACTACATGGGTCTGGTGGATGAAAACAATCGGGTGAACTTTTACGACGGCATGATCCGTGTGGTGGATCCGGAAGGCAAAGAGTTCGCCAAGTTTCGAGCCGACCAGTATCTGGACTTTGTCGCCGAACACGTGGAACCGTGGAGCTACATCAAATTCTGCTATCTGAAGCCGGTGGGCTGGAAGGGATTCGAAGAAGGCAAAGACAGCGGCGTGTACGCGGTTGCCCCGCTGGCGCGTTTAAACGCGGCGGATGGCATGGCCACCCCGAAAGCGCAGGAAGCGTACGAAAAATATCTCGAAGTTCTGGGCGGCAAGCCGGTGCATTTCACCCTGGCGACCCACTGGGCGCGTCTCATCGAGCTCATGCAGGCGGCCGAGACCATCGCCCGGTTGGCCCGGGACCCGGAGATCATCGATCCCCACGTGCGTGAGCTTCCGGCGGTGACTCCCAAAGAGGGTTTTGGAGTCGTCGAAGCACCTCGCGGTACGCTGTACCACCACTACCAGACCGATGACAAGGGCGTCATCACCAAGGCCAATCTGATCGTGGCGACCCAAAACAACGCCGCCCGCATCGCCATGTCTGTGGACAAGGCGGCCAAATCGCTGATCAAAAACGGTAACGGCAAGATCGACGAGGGGCTGCTGAACATGGTGGAGATGGCGTTCCGCGCGTACGATCCGTGCCACGGCTGCGCATGCCATGCGTTTCCCGGCGAGATGGCCCTTAAGGCCTGTATTTATGATTCAAAAGGGGCTAAGATTCGGGAGTTCACGAACTCTTGAGCAACCGCACTTGAGGCCGCATTAGGCTGAAGCTGTTGCGCTCCCTGCTTTATGAGTACAATGAACACGCTTTTGCTGGGACTTGGAAACGTGCTCCTGAAAGACGATTGCGTCGGCATTCGTGTCGTGCGGGAAGTGCAAGGCGCGCTGAAAAAGCCGGACGGCCTGGCCATAAAGGAGAGCGCTTTGTCCGGCTTGCCTTTGCTGGACTTGATAATCGGCTACGACCGCCTGGTCATTGTCGACGCCATTGTGACCGGCACCAGACCCGCCGGGTACGTGCACAGGCTGGAAATGAGCCAGATGGGGGAGACGGCGCTGGCCTGCTCGCCGCATTTCACCGGGTTGCCCTCGGTCATCAAGTTTGGCGAGGCGTGCGGTTACCGGATGCCGACTCAGGTAGAGGTGTTCGCCGTCGAAGTAACGGACCCTTACACCTTTGGCGAAGGACTTAGTCCGGAGGTTGAGGAGGCGGTCCCTCGCGTGGTGCGCGAGATTCAAGGGGCGCTGCAGAATTCTCATTGCGACCAGCGAAGCGGTTTGTCTTGAGACCGGAAAATGTCTTGCATTTCGGAAACTTTATTGCTACAATTTTGAGACTTCCACGACTTCAAACTGAGCTGCACGGCCGACTGGCGCAAATGTCTGGAAAGCAGATGGCCATCGAAGCTACTTATCGGAACAGAATTCGACTCAACGGCATCGTACAAGGGGTGGGTTTCCGACCGTTCGTCTATCGGCTGGCCCGGGAGTGTGGTCTCAGCGGTTTCGTCAACAACAACAGCGACGGCGTGCTCATCGAGATCGAGGGTGCGCCGGAACGGCTGGCGGCCTTTCGCCGGCGGCTGCGACGGGAGGCGCCGCCGCTGGCGCGCATCGTGGAGATGCGTTTTGAAGAGGTCGAGCCGCAGGGTCAGGACGGGTTCACCATAAGAACCAGTCAGCGCGACAGCACCCCCAGCACGCTGATCTCGCCGGACGTTTCCGTCTGCGACGATTGTTTGCGAGAGCTGTTCGACCCCGCGGACCGGCGGTACCGGTATCCCTTCATCAACTGCACCAATTGCGGCCCGCGCTACACCATCGTCAAGCGCATCCCGTACGACCGTCCCTTTACCTCCATGTCTATTTTCCCCATGTGCGAGGCCTGCGCCCGAGAATACCATGACCCGGCGAACCGGCGTTTTCATGCCCAACCCAACGCCTGCCCTGAATGTGGGCCGAGATTGCGATTGTACCGCGGTGACGGGCAGGAGGTGGAGACCGACGATCCGTTGGCTGAGACGGTCCGGCTGCTGCGTGAGGGAAAAATCGTGGCGATCAAAGGGCTCGGTGGCTTCCATCTTGCCGTAGATGCGCGCAACGACGGAGCGGTCAGGGAACTGCGGCGACGCAAGGGCCGTGCGGAAAAGCCGTTTGCGCTGATGGCACCGGACATCGATAGTGTTCGAAAGTTCTGCCTGGTGAGCCGGGAAGAAGCGGAGATTTTGCAGGACCCGGTGCGCCCCATCGTGCTTCTGCGCGCCCGGGCCGACTCGGCGCTGGCCGGTTCCGTGGCTCCCGGGAACCGTTACCTCGGGTTTATGCTGCCGTATACGCCGTTGCACCACCTGCTGCTCCGTGACCACTTCGACGCTCTGGTCATGACCAGCGGCAATTTCAGCGAAGAGCCCATCGCGATCAAGAACGAGGAGGCGTTGCAGCGTCTCGCCTCTCTGGCCGACTACCTTCTTCTGCATGATCGCGAGATCTTGCAGCGGTGTGACGACAGTATCGTGCGCCGGGCCGGAAGCGCGACGAGGCTGGTCCGGCGGGCACGCGGGTTTGTGCCCGGGCCGGTGTTTCTTACCAAGCCAACGCGCTTGCGGGTTCTCGCGTGCGGCGCGGAACTCAAAAACACCATCGCGCTCTCTCGCGGGGACGCGGTCTTTTTGAGCCAGCACATCGGCGATTTGGACAACCCCGAGGCGCTGGCTTTTTTCCAACAGAGTATCGCGCATTTGCAGCGGATCCTGGAGATCACCCCCGAGGCCATCGCCTATGATCTGCACCCGGAGTACCTCTCCAGCAAGTGGGCGCTGCGTCAGGAGGGGCTGCCCAAAGTGGCGGTACAGCATCACCATGCGCACCTGGTTTCGGTCATGGCGGAGAACGGCGTGGAAGCGCCGGCCATCGGCCTGATTCTGGACGGCACGGGCTACGGTACCGACGGCACGATCTGGGGGGGTGAGGTCCTGGTGGGAGATGCGCATGGATTTCGCCGATGGGCCTATCTTTCTCCTGTACCGATGCCCGGAGGCGAAGCCGCGATCAGGCAGCCGTGGCGGATGGCGGTGAGCTATCTGGTGGCCGCGTTCGGCGACGACTACGCCCGACTGTCCCTGCCGTTTCTGCGCAACGTCGTGCCCCGGCGTCTCGACATGCTACGTCAGATGCTGGAGAAAGGGATCAATTCACCGTTGACGTCCAGTTGCGGCCGCCTGTTCGATGGGATCTCCGCGTTGTTGGGGCTGCGGCAGGAGATCAGCTACGAGGCGCAGGCTGCCATTGAACTGGAAATGCACGTGGATGACAGCGTGGGTGACTTCTACACCGATGCGCTTCCACAGAAGGTCGTCTCCGGTGCGCTTCCAGTGGCGCCGTTGGTACGGGCCGTGGTTCAGGACCTCGAGCGAGGGGAAGCCACCGGCCGCATCGCGGCACGCTTTCACCGCACGCTGGCCGAGCTGTTTGTGCTGGCCGCCCGGCAAGCCCGGAACGAAACCGGAATCGATACCGTCGCGCTCAGCGGCGGTGTTTTTCAGAATGTTTATTTTTTCGAGTACCTTCTCCACAGGCTGCAAGACGAAGCGTTTGCCGTTCTGACGCACCACCATGTTCCCACCAACGACGGTGGGTTGGCGCTGGGTCAGGTGGTGATCGCAGATAAAAAGCTGCGGGAAGGGGAGGGCGACCAACCATAGGAGGGACAAGAGATGTGTCTGGCGATTCCCGGAAAGCTGATCGAGATCTACGAGGAAAAGGGACTGAAGATGGGGCGTCTGGACTACGCGGGTACGGTGAATTCCGCCTGTCTTGAATATGTGCCCGAAATCCAGGTGGGACAGTACGCGCTGGTGCACGCCGGCTTTGCCATCAGCATTCTGGATGAAGAGGAGGCCAAGAAGACCTATGAAGTCTGGGCCCAACTGGCCGAAGCCGCGGCGCAAGAAGGTACAGACATTTTCGGCATGCCGTTGTCGGCCCCTCCGAATCCCGAAGACAACCAGGACGCCGGGGGTTGAGCAAGTTGTTTTCCCAATCTCAGAGGTGCGTGGTACCGGTATGTTTTCGATGAGTCATAGAGGAGGGTGCTCGTTGTGAGATATCTCGATGAATACCGCAATCCGGAAATTGCGCAGCGCATTCTGCAGGAAATCAGGCAGGTTACCACGCGGCCGTGGGTGATCATGGAGATCTGCGGCGGTCAGACGCATTCCATCATCAAGAACGGTATCGACCAGCTTCTGCCGAAAGAGATCGAACTGGTGCACGGGCCGGGCTGTCCGGTTTGCGTGACCCCGCTGGAACAGATCGACAAGGCGCTGGCCATCGCGTCCCGCCCCGATGTTATC
>CAYQOI010000169.1:6537-7444 GCA_964419085.1 uncultured Cytophagia bacterium
GAAAAAGATCTGTTCATGGTCAAATCCGAGGGCGGCGATGTGCGGGTCGTCTACTCGCCGTTGGACGCGGTGAAGATCGCCCGGGAAACGCCGGACAAAAAGGTTGTGTTTTTCGCCGTGGGGTTTGAGACCACCGCGCCTAACAACGCGATGGCCGTCTGGCAAGCCCACCGTGAGGGGTTGAAAAACTTCTCCATTCTGGTTTCGCATGTGCTGGTGCCGCCGGCCATGCGGGCGCTGCTTTCCTCGCCTCACAATCGGGTGCAAGGCTATCTGGCCGCGGGGCATGTTTGCACGGTCATGGGGTGGGAAGAATACGTTCCCATCGCCGAGGAGTTCAAGGTTCCGATTGTGGTTACGGGTTTTGAGCCTGTGGATATCCTCGAGGGGATTCTTATGGTGGTGCAGCAGTTGGAGTCGGGCCACGCGCGCGTGGAAAATCAGTACTCGCGGGTGGTAAGGCGAGAGGGCAACAGGCCGGCACAGGAACTCATCGCGCGGGTGTTTCAAGTCTCGGACCGTAAATGGCGGGGAGTGGGGGAGATTCCGGCCAGCGGCCTGTCGCTGCGACCTGAGTTTGCCGCGTACGATGCGGAGAAGGTGTTTCAACTGGAGGACTTGGAAGTGGAAGAGCCAGCGGAGTGCATAAGCGGCCTGGTGCTGCAGGGCCTGAAGAAACCCTATGAATGTGAGGCGTTTGGTACACGATGCACGCCGCAGACTCCGCTGGGCGCCACAATGGTCTCCTCAGAGGGCGCGTGTGCGGCCTACTATGCCTACAGCCGGCACCGGATGCTCGACTCCGACCGAACCGGGTGAGGTGACGGACGTCTTTTAACCCGGATCATGAGTGTCCGGTTGAGTTTTGAAAATGAGCGTTGCTAATGGCACGGGGCTGTCCAAAAAG
>CAYQOI010000170.1:0-7385 GCA_964419085.1 uncultured Cytophagia bacterium
CGCACCATGTCCTTGAGCATTTTCTCGCCGGATTTCGTCCCACAGCCAGGCAACAGCCCCCCAAAGAGCAGGGCGACGCAGATCACGCCGCGGCCCAGACGCGCCGTTCCTCTTGTGCCAATTGTGCGCCTCCTGTTATGCGTGAAACTCAACATCCTTCCTCCGCGCTCTGTTTTTTCTTTAGCTTGATTTTCGGACGGGGATGCGACAAAGGCTTCGTCTGCGCCTGTTGCGTGACCACCCCTTTACCGCCGTTAAAGTATGCTGCGGCAGCCTTGCGAAACTGATACTGCAGAATCTCCGAGTCGGCCACCAGATCACCGGGGGGCTGGGGATTCAAAATGGCTTTCGCCCAGTAGTTCAGCCCTCCCATCAGAACATAGCTCTCCACGCCCCTCTGGCGCAAGAGCACCCAGGCTTGCGCGGCGTTGGTGCTGCCGTTGGAATAGAGCACGATGGTGTAGTCCACATCGTTCAGCATCTCCAGGCTATGTTCATCGAATAGTCTCGCGAGCGGGATATTGATCGCGCCAGGGATATGATACTGGTTGTACTCCTGGGGCGAGCGCAGGTCGACAACCAGGATGTCCGGGCGCTTGTCGATTATCCACGCCGAAAGATCCTCGGCCGTCACAAAGTCGGTTTTGCTGGTGATTGCCGCGATGACTTCTTCGGGAGAAAAGGTAGCCGATTTGCGCAGGCCCGCGGGTGAAATGGCCAGCAAAGCGCCGAGTATCAAAAGAAGCATCGCCGCAAACTTACGGTCAAACAGTTGATTGCGTTGCATCATTCACACTCCTCATTTGAAGTCGTTCTGGATTAGATGCGCGCGGTGGAAACCCCATCGGCGACTCTGGCGTTCTCTCCTTCCGGCTTTTCGACTCCGGAGGTTTGTGTTCCCCCTTCGCCGAATTTCTTTTCCAGCAGCTCCGCAGCATAAAACATTCCCAGAGCCATCAGGATGACGAGAAACGCAACCGTGCCTGGCCGAAGACGGAGCCAATCGCTCAGCGTGACCTTGCCCAGGTACCCACTTTCGGTAAACTTTTGGATCAGAGGAAACACCTCGCCGTACACAAGCATTCCGAAGAGCGCACCGGCCACGTACATGAACCCGTCGAGTTTGCCGATGGCGCTGGCCACCAGAGACGTGCCGGGGCAGTATCCGCCCAGTACAAACCCGATTCCCATTACCGCACCACCAGCGATCTGAGGCCAGAGGTAGGTGGGATTGAGATAAACCAGCGAAAGGTCCAGGATGTCGGCAAGGTTCAGATACAGCACGCCGACCATCGCAGTGACGATCGCGGTGAACATCACCTTCAGGACCGTCATGTCGCGCAGATAAAACTGCAACGCGAGCTTGCGGGAGCTACTGAAACCGGCGCGCTCCAGGGTGAAACCGAACAGGATTCCGATGAGAAATGCGATCACGAGGCTGGTTTCGAAACCGAAAGCGCCATGTTTAAAAAACGGTGCGAACATGATTCTCCTCCGTCTTGTTTTCAGATCCACTGCTTGCGGACAAAGTACGCCATCGCGTACCCCGCGGCAAACATCGTCATCATGAAGGCCCAGCTTCCCAGCGCGAGCGTGGCTCCTCCGGTGAGGGCCTGTCCGCTGGTACAGCCTTTTGCCAGCCGCGCCCCAAAGCCCATCAGACCTCCACCCACAAAAGCGAGAATCAGGCGTCCGCGGGCGGTGATATGTGGCCCCCTGTCGGTCTGAAATTTCAAACGTCCAGCCAGGATGCCGGAAAGGAACCCACCCACGATCACGCCGAGTATTTCAAAGACCAACCAGTCGCTGAGCGGATTCTTGTCCCCTCCGGCATATTTGGCGAAATAGGGATTTGCGTCCACGTGAGAGGGGCTGACCTTGTCCACCACAAAGGTAACCGTTCGCATCATCCCCCCGGACGCGCCTAACCCGCGTCCCATGATCACGAAGGTCGCGAGCAACACCAACCCCAACACAAAACCCGCTACATAGGGTGACCAGAATTTTCCGTTTTGCATCGCCATTTTTGTTCTCTCCTCTTTTGAGATTGCCCTCGACAGTTCTTTGCGATTCTTTTCAAAAGCGCATCCACTCGCTGAACTGGCCCGCCTCCACCAGTACATAGCGCAAAATGAACCCGCCGACCAGGACCAGAATAGCAGGAATCGGCGTGCTCAAGACCTTTTTACGGACCTCGAGCAATTCCAGCACAGCCGGAAACGCCAGACCCAAGGCCACCACAAAGACCCAGAAGGTCGCGGTGTATGGCCCACCCAGGAAGAGCTTGGCAGCCTCGATGTGGATCTCGGTGGAGGCCAGCAGTCCCATAAACATGTGAATGATGAGGAAAAGCTCTACTCCGATAGCCATGACATCGATCTTGCTCAGGAGATGCTTTTCTTCGCTATTCCTGGAGAGCAAAAGATTGAGCGCGACCCCAGTGGACAATCCCGAAGCCAAAAACAGCGGTCCCAGGATCGCGGTGTTCCAGATGGGCCGGGCGTTGAACGCGCTCAGCAAGATGCCGGTGTACATACCCAGAATCAGCGAATAGATGATCAACAACCACGCGATGGGATTCGCAAATCTCCTGGCCAGCTCGACGCCTTGTCTCAGCCAGGCATAAGGCCAACGCCAGCGCGGCAAAACCTTCTCGACATGGATGGCCGCCCACACGATGCTCAGCGGGAAGACCACTGCGAGCGTCCAGGAACCCCAGGACATGGGCGACTGCAAACGAATGTTGGTGTAGAAGCGGTACACATGCCACTTGTACTCCAGGTCCAGGAACAGCACAAACAGTCCCACGCCCAGTAGGATGGGCGCGAACAGCGGCGTCACCCGGACCACGGTGGGAAGTTCGTCGCTTTTGCCCCGGATGAAGTAAAAGGCCGAGAAGAAAAGAATGCCGGCAACCAATCCCCCCAAATACAGATAGACCGGAATCTCCCATCCCCAGATACTGAGATGAGGATCGATGTGGGCCATGTTTCTACCACTGGTGATTGTTATCTCGTGCATGGTTGTACTCCTTGTCGTTTCTTGCTGTCGCCAAGTCAAGTGAGGTAAAAAATCTTCGGCCGCGTGCCGGCTTCCGGAATCAGCGCATGATGCGGCCGAGACTTCAGGAGTTTGCTCACTTCGCTGTCCGGGTCATCCAGGTCGCCGAAATGCATGCATTTGGTGGGACAGACCGCCACACATGCCGGGTCCAGGCCTTCCTTCACCCGATGAACACAGAACGTGCACTTGTCTACGTAGCCCTCCGGATGGACAAAACGAGCATCGTAAGGGCAAGAAGCGATGCAGGCTTTGCATCCCGTGCATTCATCGTGGTTCACCAGCACGATTCCGCCCACATCCACATGGCTGGCGCCTGTGGGACAGCAGCGGACGCAGGGCGGATTCTCGCAGTGATTACACCTCTCACTGCGGATTTCCATATGCAGGTCAGGGAACTCACCGTTTACATCCTGGACGATCCAGTCACGGCAGAACCCGTCCGGAACGTTATTCTCTGTTTTGCAGGCCACCACACAATCCGCGCAGCCCACACACCGTTTTGTATCGATAACCATCGCATAGCGAGCCATGATTTTCTCCCACACGCTTGTCGATTAAAGTCTGTTTTCCTTTTTCATCCCGCTTTCCATCAGGCCGCGGCCCGTTCTGCTTTTTCGATGCGTACAAAGTTCACCCGCATTCCTGTGCCTCCCATGATGGGGTCTACCTTCACCCTGGTCAAGAGCTGGTTGTCGTTCGCCCCTTTCTTGTAGGAGCGATGCAGGCGTTTGTCCTCTCGGCCGAAGCCGTGCACCATGAAGACGCAATCGTGGCGGATCCGCTCGGTGACCTTGGCCTTGACTTTGTTGCTTCGTACGCCGTCTTGATTCACCAGGACCACATACTCGCCGTTGCGAATGCCGTTCAGCCGGGCCACCTTGGCGTTGATCCACACCTCGTTTTCGTGCATGGTTTCGGTCAAAATCGGGTTGTTGGTCGTCCTGCTGAAGGTATGCGTCGGTGTTCTGCCGTAGAGGAAGCGGTAATAGCCCTCCGGCGGCTCTTCGTGGCGGGTAAACCGCGGCACGGCGTCAAAGCCGTACTCCGCCAGCACCGTCGATGCAAGCTCGATCTTGCCGGTGGGGGTGTTGAATTCCGGCTCGATGCCGTCCTCAAAATAGAGCGGATGTCGATCTTTGAGCGTAACCAATCCCTTCTCTTTGAGCTCCGCCAGGCTCAGCCCGACTCCCTTGAGTCTGGCTTCCAGATACTCCTCGATGGTCTGCCACGGAAAGTACTTCTCCAACCCTAACCGCAGCCCCAATTCCCGCGCGATCCACCACCCGGGCTTGGACTCGAATCTCGGCTTGAATGCCGGAGCGCGCAGCGCGATAGTGGGAACCCGCCCGGTGGAGATGCGCAAGTCGTCGTAACGTTCCAGATATGAGCACTCCGGCAAGACAACATCCGCATAACCGGTGAGCTCCGACGGCATCAGATCGATGGCAACCAATAGTTCGAGATTCTGAATCGCCGCCAGGGTTTTCTGCGGTTGCGGCAGGGTCAACAGCAGATTCGTGCCGTAAACGATCCAGCCCTTGAAAGAGCAGTCGCGCTCCGGCGACGGGATGGTCGCCTCACAAATACCGCTGGACAACGCCAGATTCGCCAGCGGAAACTGCTCGGGATAGGCATCCCTCCAGGTTCGTTTCGGTTTCGGATACGGAGGGTATTTGTATTTGGGCACCGAAGCTTTGTTGGGATAGTAGAATCCACCGCGGCGTCCCCAACTACCCAACAGTGCATTGAGTATCGCGCCGGCCCGCACCCGCTGGGTGTCATCGCCGTACCAGGTCACGTGCCGACCCGGGTGCACGATGGTGGCGGGTTTATGAAAGGCCATCTCGCGCGCGGTCTGTTGGATGACCGACGGTTTAATGGTGGTGATCGGGTACGCCCACTCGGGGGTGTATTGCTTCACCGAGCGTTTGAGCTCTTCGAACCCGTAGGTGTACTTTTCTACGTACTCGCGGTCGTACAGCTGTTCTTCGATGATCACGTTGATCCACGCCAGCAGTAGCGCCAGGTCGGTGCCGGGCCGAATGGGCAACCAGTACTTCGATTTGCTTGCGGCCACCGAAAAGCGGGGATCCACCGTGATGACCGTGGCGCCGGCGCCCACCGCGTCAGCGAACTCCTGCACCTGGGTGTTGTGCATGTTCTCACCCAGATGACTACCGATCAGGACCAGACATTTAGCATTGCGAATGTCGGTCCGTTCCGGTGACCCCACACCTTCCCCGTATGTCAGCAGGTAGGCCTCTTCGCGCGGCCCCCGGCACTGCGCATAGGACGGCGCGGCGATGTTGTTGGAGCCGTAGGCGCGCAACAGGTGCTTGAAGAACGTGCCGCCCGACCCGTGTGTGAACAACGCCACACATTCGGGACCATGCTTTTCCGCGATGGCCTTCATCTTTTCCGCAATCACGTCCAGCGCCTCCTCCCACGTCGCCTCGCGAAAGGTCTGCTTACCGCCCACCTCGGTGCGGATCAGCGGCGTACGCAGGCGGTCATCATCAAGATATGCACCGATGCCTCCGGTGCCGCGGGGACAGAGCCTACCATTGCAATTGGGGTCTGCCTCGTTCCCGGTGACCTTCCAGGGCCGTCCATCGATGGTGTGCACCCAGCCGGCACACTTCCAGAAACACATTTCGCAATATGTCGGCGTCAACGCCAATTTCCCCGCTACAGCTCCGGTCAGGCTCGGGCCGGCAGCGGCAGGCTGTTGCGCAAACGCGCTGTAAAGGGTCTTCACAAGGCCACCACCCAGAGCCACGCCCCCCAGACCCATGCCGCCGATTTTGATAAATTCTCTTCTAGTAAATTGCTTAGCCATCACGCGAACCCTCTTTGTTTATTCATCATTACTCGAAACCGTGTGATGCAACTCCAATTCTGTCAATTCATCGGCCGCGCCGTTTTCTCTCTCGCGGCCAAAAATCGCTTCACCGCGTCAACCCCCAGCCAGAAAGTGAAATCGGGGTTGCTGCTTCCAATTAAAGACCAGTAATTTAGGCCTGGAACCCGTACATCGTCGCCCCGGCTCACCACAAAATGGTGGTCGCCGATGAAGACCGTGTGTTGCGCAAAAATCCCCGCAAACTCCAGATAGTAATGCGTGAGCATTTCACAGGCCGCTTTGATGCGTGCCAGAAACTCGGTAATCTCATCCTCCATGTGCCGGGCGGAAAAGACCATGCAAGCGATCTCCCGGTAAAGGTTGAACGGCACGCGAAAACCATGGCATTCAACCTCGGCCCGCTGCACATCCGGCTGGTCCCGGCGCACCACGAGTCCTCTGCTCGCTGCCCGGGCCTTCACCTTGCGCCAAAAAAGGTCCACATCGACGAGCGCCTCGGCACGCAATTGACGAGAATCGATGTGGTGAGCGTAGGTACCCGCCCATTGGTGGTAATCCGGCTCTACTTTCAGTTGGAAATCGGCCTGATTGGCGAGGTTCAGAACCAGGCCATTTTTCAGCCCCAACAAAACGCGTTGCAGCGAAGCCAACGCAGGCACGGCCTCTTCGGACGCCGGTGCGTTGTCGCTCCCAGGCACCACAAAAAGAACATAACCCTCTTCCGCGGCGCCAAATTTGACGCCTTTCGTCTGCATTGCGTCGCTGAACAACCCAAGCCACTTATCTCTCAGATCAGCCATCCCGTCACCGTGAATTCGGTGTGTCTATCGGTTCTTGCACATTCGTCGTATACTGGCGAAGCAAAGACTTCAGGTTCTCGCATCTCATTGCATTCTGGTACACCTGGCACCTTCGGCAATCTTCATCCTGGCAGACTCTGGACAACTGCGGCTTGATCATCCAGCACGGCTTCGTCGACCGCAGGTAAGCGGGGCAATCCCGGCGTTCTGCGGCAGTGCACGGCTTGATGTTCCAACACGGGATGAGCGAGAGCAGCCGCCGAATCCCTTCGATATTCAGCCCTTCCTCTTTGATGAGATGCCGGATGCAGCCGACCCAGTGAATGTCCGCTTGGTTGAAAAGACGCTGGCCGGTGTCTTTCCGTTCGGGAATCAGGAGCCCTTCGCGTTCGTACATGCGGATGGTCTCCACTGAGACGTCCACGAACCTGGCAACTTCCCCGATCTTGAACCATTTCTGCTCTTGGGTGGCTGACATCCAGTCTTCTCGATTAGAAATTCCTGTATTTTGAAATACAGCTTTAACAAACCCCATGCCACAACCGATGTATCACCTTAAGTAATTGTTTATACACCAACTTAAGTAGTTTATTAGAGGCGGTCTTCAGGCGGAAACTTTCGCAAGTTTGCGAAAAGGACAACGGCGTTTTTGCACTTTT